>JBEVFG010000312.1:0-3301 GCA_040512415.1 Pseudolabrys sp.
CTTGCCGAAAATCTTCCGGCTCACCAAAAGCGGCAAACTGAACGAGGGGATCTTCGCCGGCGAGACCATCAACACGCCCTCAATGCTATGCGTCGAGGACTACCTGGACACCCTGCAGTGGGCGAAATCGGTCGGAGGCCTGTCGGCGACCATCGCTCGATCCGACACCAACGCAAAGGTCCTGGCCGATTGGGTCGCGACGACACCCTGGATCGAGCACCTTGCAAAAGATGCAGCGTTCCGCTCGAACACGTCGGTTTGCCTTAAGGTCGTTGATGCGGCAGTCACGCGCCTGTCAGCCGATGATCAGGCCGCCTTTGCGAAGACGCTGGCCGGCCTCCTCGAAAAAGAAGGCGTCGCCTACGACATCGCCTACTACCGGGACGCTCCGCCGGGATTGCGCATCTGGTGCGGGGCGACCGTCGAACACCGCGACCTCGAGGCGCTCACGCCGTGGCTCGAGTGGGCCTTTGCCGAGGCCAAGTCCGCGCTGCCAAAAGCCGCGTGAGGCCGGTCATGCCAAAGGTTCTCATTTCGGACGCACTGTCGCCCGCAGCCGTGCAGATTTTCAAGGATCGCGGTATCGAGGTGGATTTTCAGCCGGCGCTCGGCAAGGACAAAGAAAAGCTGGCCGCCGTGGTCGGCAACTTTGACGGGCTCGCCATCCGCTCCGCGACCAAGGTGACGTCGAAGGTTCTTGAGCAGGCCAGGAATCTCAAGGTGATTGGCCGCGCCGGCATTGGCGTCGACAATGTAGATATTCCGGCGGCAACTGCGCGCGGCATCATCGTCATGAATACCCCGTTCGGCAATTCCATCACCACCGCCGAACATGCCATATCGCTCATGCTGGCGCTGGCGCGGCAGATCCCGGAGGCGGATGCATCCACGCGCGCCGGAAAATGGGAAAAGAACAAATTCATGGGCGTCGAGATTTTCGGCAAGACGCTGGGCGTGGTTGGCTGCGGCAATATCGGGTCCATCGTCGCTGACCGCGCGACCGGCCTGCGGATGAAGGTTGTCGCCTTTGATCCATTTCTGTCTCAGGAACGCGCCGATGATTTAGGCGTCGAGAAGGTCGAGGTCGATGAGCTGTTCAGGCGCGCGGACTTTATCACGCTGCACACGCCGTTGACCGACAAGACGCGCAACATCATCAATGCCGGCGCGATCAAAAGCATGAAGAAAGGCGTGCGTATCATCAATTGCGCGCGGGGCGGGCTCGTGGATGAGGCTGCGCTCTATGAGGCGCTCAAGAGCGGGCAGGTGGCCGGCGCGGCGTTCGACGTTTTTGTCACCGAGCCCGCGACCGAAAACCCGCTTTTCCACCTGCCTAACGTCGTGTGCACACCGCATCTTGGCGCGGCGACGAGCGAAGCGCAGGAGAATGTCGCGCTGCAGATCGCCGAGCAGATGTCCGACTATCTTCTGCGTGGCGCCATCACCAACGCCATCAACTTTCCGTCGATCAGTGCGGAAGAAGCACCCAAGCTCAAGCCGTTTATTGCGTTGGCCGAGAAACTTGGCTCCTTCGCCGGGCAGCTCACCGAAACCGGCATCAGCAAGGTGCAACTCGCCTATGAAGGGGCGGTCGCGCAGATGAACACCAAAGCGCTCACGTCAGCCGCGCTTGCCGGCCTGCTCCGGCCGATGCTCGGCGACGTCAATGTCGTGTCCGCGCCGGTGGTGTCCAAGGAACGCGGCATCGTGGTCGAAGAAGTGACGCGCGAAATGCCGGAGGACTATGAGAGCCTTATCACCGTCACCGTGACGACCGAGCGGCAGACGCGGCACGTCTCGGGCACCGTCTTTGCCGACGGGCGCCCGCGCATCGTCAACATCAAGGGAATCCGGATGGATGCCGAGTTCGGGCCTTCGATGATCTACATCACCAATCTCGACAAGCCTGGGTTCATCGGGAAGTTTTCCTCGACCCTCGGCGAGGCCGGCATCAACATCGCCACGTTCCATGTCGGGCGCGACGCGCCGGGCGGCAACGCGGTGGCGCTGATCGAGATCGACGGCGACCTTCCGGAGGGAGTGCTTGCCAAGGTGCGCGCGCTACCGCAGGTGCAGCAGGCCAAGCCGCTGCATTTCTGAAAATCGGACGTAAGATCAAGCCGTTGTTGCGTCCGGCGGGGGCCGTGCCAGCCGCGGACTTTGGCTTGCCTCCCACAGAGGCTTCCTTTATCCGAAGGTGGACCTGGCCGGTGGCACCCGGCTTCAAGTGTCCGGGCGCTGGCGCAGGGAAGGGTCCTGATGGCGAATGTCGTGGTTGTCGGATCCCAGTGGGGCGACGAAGGCAAAGGCAAGATCGTCGACTGGCTGTCGGAACAGGCCGATATCGTTGTCCGTTTCCAGGGCGGCCATAATGCCGGCCACACTTTGGTCATCGACGGCTCGACTTACAAACTTTCGTTGCTGCCGTCCGGAGTCGTTCGAGAGGGCAAGCTTTCGGTCATCGGCAACGGCGTGGTGATTGATCCTCAGGCCCTGATCGACGAGATTGCCCAACTCAAGAAGCAAGGCATCGTGGTGACGCCCGAAAGTTTGCGCATTGCCGAAAACGCGATCCTGATCCTGCCGCTGCATCGGGAGCTCGAGGCCCTGCGCGAGGCGGACGATGCTGCGACCCGCATCGGCACCACGAAGCGGGGAATTGGGCCCGCCTACGAAGATAAAGTGGGCCGCCGTGCAATTCGCTTCATGGATCTCGCCGATCTTCCGGCGTTGCGCAGCAAGATCGACCGGCTGCTCGCCCACCACAATGCGCTGCGACGCGGGCATAGCCTCCCGGAGATTGCGACGGAAACGGTGTATGGCCACCTCGCGGGGATCGCGCCGAAGGTTTTGCCGTTTATGGACTCGGTCTGGTCGCTGCTCGATGGCAAGCGGCGCGAAGGCAAGCGCATCCTGTTCGAGGGTGCGCAGGGCGCCCTGCTCGATATCGATCACGGCACATATCCCTATGTGACATCGTCGAACACGGTCGCAGCACAAGCGGCGACCGGTTCTGGGCTTGGGCCGAATGCGATCGACTATGTGCTTGGCATATGCAAGGCCTACACGACCCGCGTCGGCCTCGGTCCGTTTCCCACCGACCAGATGGACAACGCGATCGGCAAAACGCTTGGTGAGCGGGGCCGCGAGTTCGGCACCGTGACCGGACGCGCCCGCCGATGCGGCTGGTTCGACGCCGTGCTCGTGCGGCAGGCTGTGCTGACCTGCGGAATTGACGGCCTCGCGCTCACCAAGCTCGACATCCTCGATGGCTTCGACCAAATCAAGGTTTGCGTGCGCT
>JBEVFG010000313.1:0-7057 GCA_040512415.1 Pseudolabrys sp.
GGATCGGATGATCGAAACGGCGGATACCCAGCGGCCGGACGCCGATGCGCAAGTCGGATCCAAAGGCGAGCGCAAGAAAGCCCCGCTCGAGTTCGGCGGCTGTGAAACTGGTGTATTGCGGCGGAGCATCCTGCGGGGCGCCGGCCGGAGCCGGCTGCTTATCCGATGCGGAGAAGGCGGGCACTGACACCGCGATCAAAGTTACGTAGATCGTAATCAACCGCCACATTGTCCGCTTCAAGTCTCCCGCCGCTGGCGTACCAGCCCTTCTTGGGCGACCGAGGCGACCAGCGTCCCGTCGCGCTTGAAGATGAGTCCGCGCGCATAGCCGCGCGAGCCATGCAGGTTCGGAGAATCCTGTGCGTAAAGCAGCCAGTCGTCCGCGCGGAACGGCCGATGCAGCCACAACGCGTGATCGAGGCTGGCAGCCATGAATTCCTTTTCAAACAATGTGCGACCATGCGGCGCGAGCGCAGTATCGAGCAGCATCATGTCAGACGCATAAGCCAGCACGCACTGATGGATGGCAGGAAGATCCGGCAACTTGCCAGTAGTGCGGATCCAGATATTGAAATGTCCGCCAGGAATTTTTTTGCCGAGATAGCGCTCGAATTCGACCGGGCGCAATTCGATCGGCCTGTCGCGCTCGTAATAACGGCGAACCGGGTCCGGCATTGTCGGCAGTAGTTTCTCTCGCATGTCGGCGTCGCTTGGCAAATTTTCCGGCGGCGGCACCTCCGGCATCTTGGCCTGATGATT
This sequence comes from Pseudolabrys sp., assembly GCA_040512415.1. GTDB lineage: Bacteria > Pseudomonadota > Alphaproteobacteria > Rhizobiales > Xanthobacteraceae > Pseudolabrys. The sequence goes on from JBEVFG010000313.1 coordinate 760, forward strand.
GAGGCCGGGTTCGTCGGCGTGAAATGACACCGCCATGGAAAAAATCGGATGACCGTGCTGGCGTGCCGTGACGCGGCGCGTCGTGAAACTCTTGCCGTCACGGATGCGGTCTACGTCATAGATGATTGGAATTTTTGGATCGCCCGGCAGCAGGAAGTAGGCGTGCATCGAGTGCGGCGGTCGGCTGGCATCAACGGTGCGTACCGCCGCGACGAGGGCCTGCCCGATCACCTGACCACCAAAGACCCGCTGCCAGCCGACCTGCGGCGAGCGGCCGCGGAACAGGTTCACTTCGAGCGGTTCGAGGTCAAGGATATTGAGCAGGTCTTGTACGGCGGACGACATGAGAAAGCCCGAAATGGTCAAAGGGTGCCTTCAACCTGCTATGCTGCAGCCGGATTTACAAGGAATGCGCGATGAATAAGCGCCAAGGTCATCGGGCCGAGGTTGTCGTCGGCGGGGCCGGATTTGCCGGTTTGGCGCTCGCAATCGCGCTGCGGCAGGGGCTGGGCGATCCATTCACGGTGACGGTTGCCGACCCGGCGCTGGCGCATGCCCGCTCGAAGGATCCACGTGCCTCCGCGATCGCTGCGGCCGCCCGTCGCTTGTTCGAGGCCATCGGGGTGTGGGGCGCGGTGGCGGAGAATGCGCAACCGATCCTCGACATGGTCGTCACGGACTCGAAGCTCGATGACGCGGCGCGCCCGGCGTTTCTGACTTTCGGCGGCGAGGTGGAAGAGGGCGAACCTTTCGCGCATATGATCGAGAACCGTCATCTGGTTGACGCGCTTGCGGGAAAAGCAAAATTGCTCGGCGTTGAGTTGCGGGCGACGCCGGTTGCAGGCTTTGCCGCCGGCGCAAATTCGACCGAGGTGCAGTTTGCTGACGGTGAAACCATCACGGCGCGCCTCCTGGTCGGCGCCGACGGCGCGCGCTCCCTGATCCGCGAGCAGGCCGGTATCGCCACGCATGGATGGAACTACGATCAGTCCGCAATCGTCACGACGGTTGCGCATGAGCGCGAGCACAATGGCCGTGCCGAGGAACACTTTTTGCCGGCGGGACCTTTCGCGATCCTGCCGCTCACGGGCAGGCGTTGCTCGATCGTGTGGACCGAGACTTCCGGCGAAGCCGATCGCATTGTCGCGCTGCCGGACAATGAATTTCACGGCGAACTTGAGAAACGCTTCGGCTTGCAGCTCGGTGATATTGAAGTCATCGGGCCGCGGCGTGCGTTTCCGCTCGGCCTGTTCACAGCGCGCACATTCATCGGCGAGCGCTTGGCGCTGGTTGGAGACGCCGCCCACATCATCCATCCCATCGCGGGGCAGGGACTCAATATGGGTCTGCGCGACGTTGCGGCGCTTGCCGAAGCCATCGCCGACGCGGCGCGCCTCGGGCTCGATCCAGGCGGACCTGAAGTGCTCGAGCGATATCAACGCTGGCGGCGCTTCGACACCATGACCATGGGCGTTGCGACCGACGGCTTGAACCGGTTGTTCTCGAACCATTCGGATGCGCTGCGTCTCGTACGCGACATCGGCCTTGGATTGGTCGAGCGGATGCCGATGCTCAAGCGAATGTTCATCCGCGAGGCGGCGGGATTCACCGGCGACGTGCCGAAACTGCTGAAGGGCGAGGCGCTCTAATCGAGCAGCCGCCGCACGATAGCGTCGATATGGACGCGAGCACAGTCGATCATCGGAAATCCGGCATTGCTGTCAGTGAACACGTTCGACAGGTCGGTGCCTGCGATCAACACCGACTGCGCACCGTCGCGGGAAACAAACTCCCGGGCGATCTTGCGCAATTCATCGGCTTTTGCGTCCGATCCGCGGCCGTCGACGAATTCCTTGTAGAGTTCGTGGATCCTTTCGATCCGCGCCCCGTCGGGCATGATCGTTTCAATGCCTTCGAGGCAGCCAAACATGCGGCTTTCGATGGTAAAACGGGTTCCGAGCAAACCCACGCGCCTCAAGCCCTGCGCATCCAGCGCTTGGCGAACTTCCGTGAGCATATTGATCAAGGGCAGCCGCGATAAAGCGGTAAGTTCACGTGCGCAAATGTGAGCGGTGGCGGCAACGATGGCGGTGAATTCGGCGCCACCTGCCGCCATATCCGCGATCATGCCAGCGAAATAGCGCGCGAGACCGTCGAAATCCTTGGCATTCACTGCGGCGTAGACGCGATCAATCTCCGCATGAGCGATCAGAATCCGCAGCGAACGCCCTTGCCGCTCGTGTGCAGCAATCAGCTCCCGATAATAATGAACGGTCGCGCCGGGACCGAGGCCGCCAACAAGGCCGAGACACCGACCGGGTCTGCGGAGCGCACTCACGACAGCGGAACGCTGCCAACGTGATCCTTGAACGCCTGGCGCGACGAGATTGCGCCGTACCAGCGGTCGAGATTCGGCATCGGCGGACGCTGCGGCACCAGCTGCACGAAGCGGTAGCACATGATGCCGACAGGGATATCACCGTAGGAAAACGACGGTCCGGCAACGTATTGGGTTTTGCCCAATTGCGCATCGAGGATCTTCATCGCGGCGGTGGTCTTGTCCTGGGACGTCTTGATCGCCTCCATGTCACGCTTTTCCGCCGGCGTGCGGATGAGGCCCCAGAACGCCTGAAAAATTGCGGGCCCCACTACGGACAATTGCCAATCCATCCATTGGCTTGCCACCGCGCGCTGCTTTGGATCCTTCGGCTCGAGCACGCCGCTCTTGTCGTACTTGCCAGCGAGATAGCGCGCGACCGAATTCGACTCCCACAGAAGGAAGCCATCCTCCTCCTCGAGCGTCGGTACGAGGCCATTTGGATTCATCGCAAGATAAGGTGCTTCCTTGTTCTTGCCGAACGGGCCGCCGATATCAATGCGCTGATGCTCAATCTTGAGCTCGCCGACCGCCCACATCGCCTTTTGCACATTCGACGATGTATTGCGGCCCCAGATTTTGATCATTCGATTCTCTCCCTGACTCGTGTCCTCATGTCATCGCCGGGACAGGCCCGGCGATGAAATACGTGAAATTCGCTGGTTCCGGCTATTCCAGCCGCCGCGCTTCTTCTGGCAGCATGATCGGGATGCCATCGCGGATCGGGTAGGCGAGCTTGGCCTTACGCGAGATCAGCTCTTGCTTTTCGGCATCGTATTCGAGCGGGCCTTTGGTGATCGGGCACACCAGGATTTCCAGCAATTTCGGGTCGACGCTGCCTGGCGGCCGTTCGGTCGGAGGGACTGTGGACATAAAGCCTCTCGTTCGGTCTTCGTCGGACCTTAGGGTAAAGACGCGCATGTAAGTTAATAACTTTTCCGTAGGTCGGGTATACCCGACTTGCGGTGACAAGCCCGGCCATGACGATTTCTGACTACTGCAGCTGAGGTTCGCCCTCGGTATTTTTCTTGGCGAGTTCGATCTCGGTAATAGCGATCAGGACCTCGGCCCGAGTCTTGAGGTCAGGCGCTTCCAGTAAAGCTTGTTTCTCTGCGGCGCCGTAGGGCGACATCATCGACAGCGCATTCACCAGCGCTTCATTAGGGGCACGTTCGATACCTTCCCAGTCGGCCTTGAGGTCGTTGGCTTTAAGAAAATCCGTGAGCGCTGCGAGCAGGGCGGCACGGTCGACCGCATTCTCTCCCTTGCGCGCAATGAAATCATCAGCGAACGGTGCATAAGTGACACGGCACTGCCGGTACGGTGTAGCGACCTTGAGCTCCTCCTCGACGCGGAATCGCGCGACACCGGTGAGCTCAATCAGATAACGGCCGTCACCGCTTTCTGCGAGCTGGGTGATGCGGCCGACGCAGCCGATCTTGTACAATGACGGTTTGTCGGCCAAGCCGGCATGCGCAACGTCGGGCTGGATCATGCCGATCAGCCGGTGGCCGTCGCGCAAGGCATCGTCGACCATGGCGAGGTAGCGTGGCTCGAAGATGTTGAGCGGCATCTGCCCGCGTGGCAGCAACAGCGCGCCCGGCAGCGGAAATACCGCGATGACTCCCGGCATTTCAATTGGACCGCGATATTGCGCATTCATCGGCATCTTCGTTTCACTCCGCCCGGTGCCGTCGCCGGGACGAGACGATCACGAGTCACGAAAACAAAATCGATGATAACCGCTTGCGGCCTTCGATCGTCGCCGGATCGGTCGCACCCCAGGCTTCAAAGAACTGGACGAGCTGCTTGCGTGCGCCGTCGTCGTTCCAATTCCGGTCGCGTTTGACGATTTCAATAAGATGCTTGACCGCATCCTCACGTTTGCCCTTCGCGTTGAGCGCAACGGCCAGATCGAACCTTGCCTGGTGATTGAGCGGATCGGCCGCAACTTTTTCTTCCAGCTCCGCCATCGGTCCGAGCGATTTCGCCTGCTCGGCTATTTCAAGCGCGGCGCGCGCGGCTGCGACGGCCGCTTCATTCCGTTTCGCCTCAGGAACGAGCGCGAGAGTCTGCTTTGCCTGCTCCAGCGCGCCGGTTTCAACATAACAGCGCGCGAGACCAGCAAGCGCCTGAACATTGCCGCCGTCCTCGGCGAGCAATTGGGCATAGATTTCGGCGGCGCCGGCGGCGTTGCCTTCGGCCAACGCTGCGTCAGCGGTCTTCAGCAGATCCTTTTCCTCTGCGCCGACTGCACCCTTGGTGAGGCGTTCAAGGAATGCCATCACCTGACTCTCAGGCAACGCACCCATGAATCCGTCGACCGGCTGACCGTTGGAGAATGCAATGACCGCGGGAATCGACTGAATGCCCATCTGGCCAGGAATCGCTGGATGCTCGTCGATGTTCATCTTCGCGAGCTTCACTTTGCCTTTTGCGGCCTTGACCGCTTTTTCGAGAACCGGCGTGAGCTGCTTGCACGGGCCGCACCAAGGCGCCCAGAAATCCACGAGGACCGGTTGGTGCTTGGACTCCTCTATGACGTCCTTCATGAAACCCTGCGTGGTCGTCTCCTTGACCACGTCGGGTGTCATCGCTGTTGCCCCGCCATTCTGCAGCATTTTTGAAAACCTTTTTCCGCCGGCCCGAACCCGGCGGCCGATCTCCGCAATAGATGGGTTATCGGGGAAGCTAACGCAATCATCAAGGCATGTTCGAGGCGCGCCCGGAAACCTGCTCCATTCGGGGGACATGGCCGGTCGATTCAAGGAATTTCACCAGATCATCGCAGCCTATCGACGTGGTCATGGTGTTGACCAGCGGGTGAAAGTTGAGTGTGCCGTGCGCCATCATGGCGGTATCGAGAACGACCGTAACGCGGCCCTCGGTATCGTTGATTGCGCCGAAGGGGGTGACCGCGCCTGGCTCCACGCCCAGAACTTCACGTAGAAGATCGGCCGAGCCGAATGAAAATCGGCCGCTTGCGCCAAGGCGCCGGTGCAACCCCTTCAGGTCAATGTCGGCATCTTCAAGCGCGACCACGAGGTAAATGTCGTATTTTTTGTCACGCAAAAACAGGTTCTTGGTGTGCCCACCTGGAATTTGGCCACGCAAGGCCCGCGACTGCTCAACCGTGAACAAAGGCGGGTGCTTCACTGTCGAATGCACGATTCCCAGGCTGTCGAGCATTGCGAAGAGTTGATCGGGTGTTTTCGGCATAGGGCAATAAATCCGGACGTCGACGGGTTAGTATTGTTGAAGAACCGGGAAGGTAAAGGACAATGCGGATTCTATTGATTGCGGGCGTTGCTCTCGTCGCGGTGCTGCTCGAGGCGCGACCTGTGCAGGCTTACGAAGGTCCATGGTGCGCGATGATGTCGATGGGCAACGGCGGCATATATGAAGACTGCCACTACGCCTCGTTCGAGGCCTGCTGCCCCAATGTGCTGGCGGGCAATCGCGGCTTCTGCAATCAGAATCCGCGATGGGTCGGCGCGCCGAACGCAAAGCCGCGCGCGCGATACCGGCACCAGGCCCGCAGCAATTGACCGCTGAATCCGAAGAAAAAGGCGGTGGTTGCATTGAGGGCCGCCTTCTGGCTATAGGAACGGCCTTGGCGGCCGGTATCTCTGTTCGGCCAAATATCTAACGGATGCGGGTGTAGCTCAGGGGTAGAGCACGACCTTGCCAAGGTCGGGGTCGAGGGTTCGAATCCCTTCGCCCGCTCCAATACTTAAGAGAGATTCGTTGCCGTAAAATTTGTCGTGGGGCACACCGGGGGCACACGAAGACTTGGTTGATCCGTCTCTTTTTTCAATCACTCGAAAACCCACAGTGCGGCAAAATCTCTAGTCGAGTTCGTCGGCAGAGTTTGGAGTTCGCATTTTGAAAACCAACGGCACCAGTTGTCCGGATCGAGAG
>JBEVFG010000314.1:0-5260 GCA_040512415.1 Pseudolabrys sp.
TGCCGAGGCGCTGCGCCAGCGAACCGGCCGCCACATTTCGCACCACGACCTCGAGCGGGATGATCTCGACCTCACGAATCAGCTGCTCGCGCATGTTGAGGCGGCGGATGAAGTGCGTCGGCACCCCGATATCATTGAGGTGCTGAAACACATATTCCGAGATTCGGTTGTTCAGAACGCCCTTGCCCTCGATCACCTCATGCTTTTTGGCGTTGAAGGCGGTCGCGTCGTCCTTGAAGTGCTGAATCAGCGTTCCGGGCTCCGGGCCTTCATACAGGACCTTCGCCTTGCCCTCGTAAATGCGGCGACGGCGGCTCATGGGCGTGTACCGTGGTTTGTGAAAGTCCATCGGATTGCCGTGGCTCCTTGTTGTGCGACTTTGCAAGATCCGCGGCTGCGGGACCGGACTGGAAGTACTGGCCAAAAGTCTGGCCTTGGCCAGCGGTCCGGGCACGAAGTCAACCTAGCCGATCGGTCGGGGCAGCACAATCGCGCAACGCCCACGTTTTCCACTCCGTATTTTCGCCGCAAAGGCGCGGCCCGATGTTGCCTTGGCGGTCTGCGGACGATATGCAAGGCCGAACTAAATTGCATGTGCATGCAATTTTACCGATGCAGTACGAGGGCCGGCATGACAACGACATTCGACAAGCGTGAAGAAGGCTTCGAAAAGCAGTTTGCGCATGACGAGGAGCTCCGCTTCAAGGCGATGGCCCGCCGCAACAAGATGCTTGGGCTTTGGGCGGCCGGCGTCCTCGGCAAAAGCGGCGCGGATGCGGAGGCCTATGCGAAGGAAGTCGTGCTGGCTGACTTCGAGGAGGCCGGCGACAACGACGTCTTGCGCAAGGTGGCAAAAGATCTTCAGCCCAAAGGCATCACTGAGCAGCAAGTCCGCGCGCAAATGACCGAATTGCTCGCACAAGCCGTCGAGCAGATCAAAAAGAGCGGCTGACGTGCCAGCTTTTGCCCTCGCCCGGCGCCTGCGCGCGGGGGAAACGGTCTATGCTGCCTGGTGCATGATGGGCTCGCCGATCGTTGCGGAGACGATCGCGCGCGAGGGTTTCTCCGCCGTCGTGCTCGATGCGCAGCACGGGTTGTGGGACACCGCCTCGATCATCACCGGCATCGGCGCCGTCAGCCACGCGGACGCGACGCCGGTTGTCCGCATACCGCTCAATGATCTCGCATTGGTGTCACGCGCACTGGATTTCGGCGCCGAAGCGATCATCGCTCCGATGATCAACGATGCCGACGATGCACGCCGCTTTGCGGCGTCGGCGAAATATCCTCCCTCCGGCGAGCGCAGCTGGGGTCCGCTGCGCGCGATGGCGCTGCAGGCGCCGCGCACCGCGCCGGCAGACTACTTGCGCGAAGCGAACGAGGGCACGCTGACGTTGGCAATGATCGAGACCGCGACCGCGCTCGGCAATGTCGACAAGATCGCTGCGACGCCGGGCATCGATGGGCTGTTCGTCGGCCCTTACGATCTTGCGACGGCACTGAGCGGCGGGAAAGCGCAGGACACGCAGGCCCCGCAGGTCGAGCAGGCCATCGATAAAATCTGTGCCGCCGCGAAAGCGGCCGGAAAGATTCCCGGCATCTATTGCCGGGATGCTGAAGGCGCCGTGGCGATGACAAAGCGCGGCTTGCGGTTCGTTGTCGCGGGCAATGATCACGCAACCCTGCGCGCGGCCACCGTTGCGCAATTGAAAGTACTGAAAGCCTAGCTACTGCCCGACCAGGTCGTGAAGTTGGTCGAGAACCTTACCGGTGTCGTTTTCCACCTCGGCGGCCCTCACCTCGCACACTTTGTAGCCGCGCTCCGCAAGATAGGCGTGCCTTTCGGTCCGTGTCCGCGCTGCGTCGTCGGTTTCCTTGGCCGGCATCAGATCGATCACACACTTGAGCGGAAACGACACGAAATCCGTGATGTGCGGGCCAATCGGAACCTGACGCTTGAAGCCGCGGCCCGCGAAGCGACGGTCGTTCACGAGAGCCTGCCACAAAATCCGCTCGGCCTCAGTCGGATTCCGGCGCAGAAGCCGCGCCAGCCCGCGCACCGGACCGCGTTCGCCTGGCACGCGGCCGCCGCCATGCTCCGCCAGGAGATCACGCAGTTTCTGAGCCTCCACCGAATCGAGCACGCCGCCGCGGGCCGGCCCCTTGCGGCCCTGCGCGATCGCATTGAGCACGCCGTGCAGTGTGCGCATGTCCTGTTGCGTCGGCGCCATCCGCTGGAAGATGTTGCGCAGATTGACGCTCATCGTGCCGCGTTTTTCTTCCGGACGAAAAAACTCGACCCGCTCAAGCTCACTTTCGAGATCTGAAAAGAAGGCGTCGAGCTGCTGCTTCGGTGCAGGCGGCGATTTTTCCGGCATGGAGAACGGCAGATCGCCGCCGCCGGCGCGTTTGAACCATTCGTACGCGACGATCACGACCGCCTGCGCCAGGTTCAGTGAAGCGAACGCGGGGTTCACCGGCAGCGTCAGGATCCGGTCGGCCAGCGCGACCTCGTGATTTTCGAGACCGATGCGTTCCCGGCCGAATATGATCGCAACGGCCTCCCCGTCCGCCACCCTCTGCGCCATTTCGGTCGCGGCCGCCTCCGCCGAAATCACAAGCTTGGCCTGATCGTGATTGCGCGCGGTCGTCGCCACGACGAAACTGCAATCGCCGACTGCCTCGTTGAGACTTTCATAAAGCGTCGCGGCCTCCAGGATGCGATCGGCTCCGGCCGCCATCACGCGCGCCTTCTCGTTCGGCCATTTTTGCTGCGGCTTCACCAGCCGCAGGCGCGACAATCCGAAATTGGCCATTGCGCGCGCGGCCGCGCCGATGTTCTCGCCGAGTTGCGGCTCGACGAGAACGACCACGGGCGCCGGCGTTTCGATCCAGCGTTTGGTCTTGTCGGTTCCGGCGCCGGGCATTGTCGATTCGGTTGTCGCTATGGACGGAGTGTGGCAATGATTGCCGGTCTTTAAATCTCGTCCTGGCAACATGCCGCAATTGATATTGGGCGTCCATTCCGGGTCGCACGACGCCGCGGCTGCGGTCTCTTGAGGACTATTCGCTCAAGGCGGCGGTTTATCTGGAACGCCTGACCCGCCGCAAGAGCGACGGCTCAAGTCATCCTGACGTTGCAATCGATGAGGTGCTGTCGATCCCTGGCGCCACGCGTCGCGATATCGAATGTCGTCACCTACAGCCGCAGCATGTTCCCCGCCCGCTATTTCCGTCATTTGCATGGCGTGGAATGGCTGCGCGAGCAGTACCGCACTTATCTGCGCCGGCGGCCACGGCGCCAGCTGATGCCTGAGTTTTTCCGGCATCAGACCACCGACGTCCGCGTCTTTCTGGACATCGATTCCTTCCAGCGCGATAGCGGCTTTCGTCCCGACGTCGTCACAATCGGCGCGATCTACACGCACCGCATGGAATTCGGTCCGCGCGCTCTGGGCACGCGCGCAATTCTCGCAAATCCGGCGCGCCGCGAAACGCATGATCTGCTCATCACCCGGCTGGAAGGTTCCGAGTTCATGCCGTTCGCGCCGGTTATCCAGAGCGAGAAAGCCGCACAAATTTTCGACGTGACAAACGTCAATCGGCGCGCCTGCCGCTACATGACGATCGCCTGCGACGTGCGCCCTGAATGGCGCGATCGCGTCCCGGCCGTGGTCCACGTCGACCACTCGGCGCGTCCGCAGATCATCGACCGCGCCGACAATCCGCTTTACCACGACATCCTCAGGGCATTCGAACGCGAGACCGGGTTGCCGGTACTGGTGAACACCAGTTTCAACGTGCACGAAGAGCCGATCGTCAACACGCCGGGCGAATGCATCAAGGCGCTGCGCGATGGCCGCATCGATTTTGCGGTAACGGACCGGGCGATTTAGGTGCGGGGACTCTAGAGACCCGACGGCTTTTGGCGGAGAAATCCGTGAAAATCGCGGCTTTCGTCTCCCGACTTGGGGTGCTATAGGGGCGCGCGCCGGACGCTTTTCCTCCTGTCCGTGCGACTTTCAAAAGGTTCTATCCGCAATGGCGAAGATCAAGGTGGCAAATCCCGTCGTCGAAATGGACGGCGACGAGATGACGCGCATTATCTGGCAGCTGATCAAGGACAAGCTGATCCATCCCTATCTCGACATCAACCTTCTCTATTACGACCTCAGCGTCCAGAAACGCGACGAGACCGACGATCAGATCACCATCGACGCGGCGAACAAAACAAAGGAAGTCGGCGTCGCGGTGAAATGCGCCACCATCACGCCGGACGAAGGTCGCGTAAGGGAATTCAACCTCAAGAAAATGTGGCGTTCGCCCAATGGCACGATCCGCAACATCATCGGCGGCGTGATCTTCCGCGAGCCCATCATCTGCAAGAATGTGCCGCGTCTGGTGCCGGGCTGGACTCAGCCGATTGTCATCGGACGTCACGCTTACGGCGACCAATACCGCGCGACCGATATCCGCGTGCCGGAAAAGGCAAAGCTGACGCTGAGCTACGTCGCCCCCGACGGCAAAAAGGTCGAGCACGAGGTGTTCGAGTTCCCGAGCTCGGGCGTGGCGCTGGCGATGTATAATCTCGACGACTCGATCCGCGATTTTGCGATGGCATCGTTTAACTACGGCCTGTCGCGCGGCTTTCCGGTCTACCTTTCGACCAAGAACACGATCCTCAAAGTCTATGACGGACGCTTCAAGGACATCTTCCAGGAAGTGTTCGACACTCAGTTCAAGGACAAGTTCGCCGCAAAGAAGCTCACTTACGACCACCGGCTGATCGACGACATGGTCGCGGCCGCGCTCAAATGGTCGGGCGGCTATGTCTGGGCGTGCAAGAACTACGACGGCGATGTGCAATCCGACATCGTGGCTCAGGGCTTCGGCTCGCTTGGCCTGATGACCTCGGTACTGATGACCCCTGACGGCAAGATCGTTGAGTCGGAGGCGGCGCACGGCACGGTGACCCGCCACTACCGCGAGCATCAGAAGGGCAAGGAGACCTCGACCAACTCGATCGCGTCGATCTTCGCCTGGACACGCGGCCTCGCGCATCGCGCCAAGCTCGACAAAAATGACTCGCTGGCGAAGTTCGCAGCCACGCTCGAAAAAGTCTGCATCGACACCGTCGAGAGTGGGTTCATGACCAAGGACCTGGCGTTGCTGGTCGGCGCCGACCAGAAGTGGCTTTCGACCACCGGTTTCCTCGACAAGGTGGATGCAAATCTGAAGAAGGCCATGGGCGCCTAGACAT
>JBEVFG010000315.1:0-5969 GCA_040512415.1 Pseudolabrys sp.
GTGTCAACGCTGACGACAACGGGCTTCGGCGATATCACGTTGCAAGGGTCACTCGGTCGGCTCATTGCCGTACTCACGATGATCTTCGGGGTGACACTTTTCCTACGGCTCTTGCAGGCACTGTTCCGCCCGCAGAAGGTGCGATTCCGCTGCCTCCTGCGCGCTCGAGCGCCACGAACTCGACGCGGTTCATTGCAAAGCTTCCCCGATGAGGGTCTCTAACAGGCAGGTCATAGCGGCAGCGCAGTAGCGGTGACGTTTGAGATTGAGAGTCCCCACTTATGGCCTTTGCAGAGATTGCGATTGACGCCGAAAATGTCCACTAATGACCCAAAGCGGACATCCCTAGTCAGGCGACGGCGTATACCAGATCGGCGACGTGTAGGCCCGCTCCTGCATCTGCATCGGCACTTCCCCCGGCATTTTGACGCCGAAGTACTTGGCATCGTATGCCGTCCAGCGCGGTGTCGGGATCTCGAGCACGCGACCGTAGTAGAACGCTCGTTGTGCCGGATCGAAATCGGGGTCTTTCCACACCGCGATCAATTCCGGAGCGCCGATGGTGTTGGTCCAGGTGGCATTAGGCACGTCGACAGTGCTCCCGACAGCCGGGACTTTACCGTCCGCGCCCGGCTTGCGGTCGCCCGACCAAGCGACGTCGTAGATCTTCTCGTGCGCCCGGCCCTCGCCGTCGACCCAGCCCTTGACGATCTGGTAGCGGTCGAGATTGGCTCCGATCGGATCCTTGAGGGCGGCGACGAGGAAAGTCGGTGCGTTGCCGGCCGGCAGCTCCCCGAGATCGGCGCCCATCGGCACGCCCTTGGCGTAACCCACAATCGCCGGACTGCGGGTCGCCGCATCCGCCTCGACGAAGTCGTGGCCTCCGAACAAGCGCACGATCATCCGCGGTCCGGTCGTGGCGTAAGTTTCGCGGCGCTCCATCGCATCGAAAATGGCTTCGCGCGTGTTCGCCACAGCCCAGACCGCAGCATAGCCGGAAGCGGTCGTCTCCCAACCCATGATCGTCGCTCTTTCCGTCTTGACGAAGGGATGGGTGGCGCGGTCCGCGCTCGGCTCGGAACTCGACGTCTTGCCGAAGAAATTGTCCTCTTCCACAGCCGCGAGCCCGGTATGCGCGTCGGTCGAGCCGATCGTGCCGAACTTGTAGGGATTGACGCCAAGTTCTTTTTCGAGCTTGAGCCCGAGCTTCAATGCCGAGCGGGCATACTCGAACTCCAGCATCTCAGGCTTCTTCAGCTCGCTCAGATCGAGGTTGCCTTTGTCCCATCGCTCGAAATTGGCAAACTCGTCGTTGGGCGAAAGGAACGGGTGCGTCTCGCCGTCCCCTTTGATTTGGGTCGCTTCATACAGCCGCTCCCAGTTGGCGCGCGTCTCGGCATATTCGCGGTCGATCGGCTTGCCGGTGAACGACTCGATGATCGGGAACATGCGGCCATTGGACAGATTGCCGTTATGAGCGATGGCGAGCACGTCGCCGCCAGTCTTCTCCTCATAGGCTGCCATCCACTTCCACAGCTCGCGCGGGTTGTCGCTGCCGAGCGGCGGTATGACCGTGAACGGCTCGACCAGATCTGCGCGCGTGGCGCCATCGCGGAAGATGACATTACGGTGGAGGTTGTTGCCGCCGGTGTTTGAGGTCCATTCATAGCCGATGAAGGCGGTGAAGCGGCCCGGATCGTAGGCCTCTTCAGCCGCCTTGATCGTCTCCCGCCAGGCCGAGCGGTAGGCCTCCGTTCCGGGCAGCGAGGCGAGAGCGGGCGGGAACGTGCCCTGGGAGAAGGCGACAATGATTTCAATCGCGGCGTCGGCGCCCTTGCCCGACTGGATCATGTCGTACCAGCGCCGGCCCGTAGGATCCGCCAGCATGTTTGGCGCGCCAGCCAACAGCTGCGGAAAGAAGCCCATATTGTCGGAGTGGTCGGTGACCACGAGAAAATCGAGCGGCCGTGACAACTTGGCGAGCTGTCCCGACGACGCCGTGATCTCCTCGCCCTTGGCGAAGCGATAGGCGTCGCTCGGGTCGAGCCGCGCGCCGAAGGCTCCGGCATCCATCGAGAAAGAGGTATGGGTGTGGGTGTCGCCGAACAGCGGTCGCGTTGGGAAGTTACGTCCGGCCCAAGGCGAATAGGGGCGCTTGGTCGGGAATACCTTGTCGGCCGTTCCCTTGTCGAGCGTGCCGACGTCGGTGACAAGCGCGTCCTCGGCAAGCGCCGGAAACGCGAAACTGAGCCCAGTCAGGCCGGCGAGCAGCACCATGGCGATCATCGGCGATTTCATGTGATTCCCCCTCGGAATGGATTTTGTTCAGAACGTCGACACACGCTGGATCACCCAGAACATGGCGAGTGAGCCAATGAAATAGGGCGGGGCGACGCTGGCCCAGTGGGGCAGCGGGTTTCGCCCGAACCGGAAAATTGCTCCGAGACCAAGCACGAAGGCAACGAAGAGGAGCTGACCGACCTCGACGCCGACATTGAAGAAAAGGAGTGCGGCCGGGACGTGAGCGGCGGGCAGGCCAACTTCGCTGAGCGCCCCGGCGAAGCCGAAACCGTGCAGAAGCCCGAACGCGAAGGCGACCAGCCAGGGGGCGCGCGCGGCGATGCCCGGCTCGCCCTCCCGCGCTCGGACGATTTCCAGCGCAACGAAGGCGATCGACAGCGCGATGGCCGCCTCGACCGGCGGCGGCGGCACATTGACGAAGCCAAGAGTGGCGGCGGCGAGCGTGATGCTGTGCGCGACGGTGAACGCGGTGATTGCTAAGACGAGCTGCCGCGTATTCGGTGCGATCAGGATCAGCGCGAGCACAAACAGGAGGTGATCGAAGCCGAGCAGGAGGTGCTCGACGCCGAGCTTGAGATAGGTCACGGCGACTGCCCATCCGGTCTGACCGGCGGGGATCGTCGCCGCCGGCGCTCCGGGCGTCAGCCGCCCGATCCACTCGCCGCCGTCGGCGAACATCACGCGCACAAGCGCGTCGGTCATGGTGCTCGCCAGCCCTTCGACCCGCACCTCCTGCCCGGCGAGCGGCTCGCTTGCCGACAGACGCCAGGTTTGCACCATGGCGTTGTCGGTTAGACGCGAAACGACCGGTGTCACGCGCTCGACCCGTCCCGAAAAGCCCACATCGAGCGCTAACCTTGCGTCGCCGCGCATCGGCGTCTTGAACAGGACTTCGAAAATTCCGGGGGTTGTCTCCTTAAGCTCGAGATAGGCCGGACGAACCTCGTGCGCGAACGTAGGCGCTGCGACGAGGAGGAGAGCGCACACCGCGAGCAGCAGTCCGGTGAGACGGCTTGATCCGCGCGTGAGGTTCAGCGCCCGCCTCATGGCGTCCTCGCCTCGACTTGCGGCGGCGCAAGCAGGGGCGCGAATTTGTCGTCGACATTCACGCGATACTTCTCGCGCAGCTTGGCGAGATAGTCTGCCTTCGCCTCGGTCTCGCGCCGATGTTGCCACGCTTCTAGCACTTCTGGGCGAGCCTCTTCGAACGAGCGTATCGTTGTCGGCCGCACATTCGTTATCCAGACGATATGCACGCCGTAACCGGATTTCACCGGACCGGTCCACGAGCCGGGCTTGAGCGAAAATATCGACCGTGCGAAATCGTTGCCGAACAGATTCGACACGGTCCGCGCATCGACGTCGTGAAACTCCGTCTCGAGCAAGATTGGATCGCCGATCGTCGCCGCGCCATTGTCCATGGCCGAAATAGAGACAAGCGCAGCCTCGGCGTCATGTACGGCATTCGTACGTCGCTCCGGGTTGAAAAAAACTTGCGTGAAGGATATGCGCGCCTCGTCACGGAAGCGCTCCGTGTTTGTGATGTAGAATTGGCGCAATTGTGTGTCGGTGGGCTCAACGATCCGCGATGTGTCATCGACGAGGAAGGCGAGCTTCTGCGCCAGCCGTCGGCGAACGATCGTGTCGTTCTGATCAAGACCAAGGGTCTTCGCCTCCCGCGCGAGCAGCTCTTCCTCGAGGAAGCCAGCTACCAATCCACGCAGTTCGTCGTCCGTCGGCTCACGCCGCCATTGGTTGGCGAAGGTTTCCTTGAGCCAGCATATTTCGCCCTCACCGATCTGGACGGGATCGGTCACGAGCAGGCTTGTATCGCCGCGATTGATCAGCGTGTAGCCGGCGAACAGGACGGCGCCGGCAACCACGAAATGAACCAAGGGTTCCCGGAGCAGCTTCAATCTCTACACTCTCTCGACGTGCGCGGCGTATGCGACCCGGCATGACGCCGTTTTACAGCGGATGCGCAACAGTACCCGGAGAAAGTGGCGAATTCATCGCAATCGCGCCAACAGGGATTACATCAGAATCGGCCAAATTGCGTCAGATCAGCCACCTTGGGATTGGCCATCACTAAGTGACGATCTTGCCTGAATGTCCGCTTATGGCACAAAGCAGACGCAGCGGCTGACGCCTCCGATGTCCGCGTTTGACCCAAAGCGGACGTCAGCTTGGTACCTTGTGCAAAGGCGCGCGATTCGTAGCTGGCCAGCCGTAACACACGAGTTATCCCCGATATCCACATTCATGTCTGGAAAGGCCGAAACGGCAATTCGCCGCAGCGCTCGTTCCTTTTTGTCGACCCCTCGCAGTTGCCGATCGCCAATTTGTCCGTCCTACCCCGCAACTGCTCTCCCTTGGCCCAACGCTTGCCTGAATTTCTGTTGATACTCGCAAGCCGGAACCTGCTTACCAGCCGCTTCTCTCGTGCACGCGTGCCGTCGGCTCTTCGAACGATGAGCCGGTAAGGCCGAGACGCATCGCTCTAGGCCAAAGCCGGCTTCTTTCGAAGAAGTTTAGCGGGGATCAACTTAGCCAGTTGACCAGGGGGTGGGGCAATGTACGAAAGCACCAAAGCGCGTGATGCAAAAGGTGAAGGCGCTGGCGCGGAGTCAGCCGACAACGCGAGACCGAATTTCTGGAAGTCCCTACTCGGCTTTCAGCCGAGTCAACCCAGCGGGGGACGTGAACAAAACGAAGCTGCTGCTGCAGACGACCCGGCGCTGGCACCGCCGGCTCACGAACCTCGCATCATCAAACAAGGCAATTTCGATTGGGGTTCTTTCTCTGCTTTTGAGGACGGCTCGATCGAGGTTGAGAGAGATGGTGTGAGGCAATGGTTCCGCACTTTCTCGGAATTGAAAGACAATCTGAGGCAAACAGCAGAGAGCAGAAGAATACCTGGTGGGGGCTTAATCGATGCGTGATATCCGTGGAGATTTGCACGAACGGGCGAGCCTGGTAGAGCAGCAGATCAATGCCACACAGAACCAATTCAAAAGGCTGATGGAGCAACTGAAAAGCGAACATGACAGCCGAGCGATCGATCTGAAGGCTGCACTTAATGCTGTGAACAGGGTCATTGAGATCGAGCATCGACGGCTTGGCGGCACAACCTCCGCACCTTAGTCGTGCTTTCAAAAATCACTTGCCTCGCTGGTCACGATGATTGGAGCAGCTGGCACCTGCGTGCAAATCCAGAATCTAAGTAAAATGTTTACGGATATCGCCGCTGAATAATGTTTCCAGCGATGGTTCCCGGGCCGATATATTCAGCGCGTTCAAACCAGAAAGGCCTCTCCGGTTTGCGTTCTTCTCGACCGCTTGGGGCTTGGCTGTTTTTGGATCTTTTGTGCTGTTTGGGGGTCTTTTTGGTGATGACTCTGACCGAGGACAGATCGAGCTCGCCTGCACCAAGGCGAAGTTAGAGGCAATGTGGGGTATGCCTCTGCCAGCAGATCTGGAAGTCGTTGGATCTATACCTAAGTCGGGAGTGGCGTCCGCCGGTTGGGACATCAAGGAACTAGGGTGTTCCGGCGAGATCTACCCTACAGCCACCCTCAAGCTACGAGAATAAGAACCTTAGGCCGTTTAAGTGCGCTAATGGCACTTAACGGACCTCGAGGTGGACGCCAAAAATGTCCGCTACGAGG
>JBEVFG010000316.1:0-5403 GCA_040512415.1 Pseudolabrys sp.
ATCGTGCCGCTTCTGAGCAATGACCAGATCGTCGGGGCGCTCGTTGTGCGCCGCAGGGCGCCCGGTGAGTTTTCGAAAGGCGCCGTCGAACTGCTGCAGACTTTTGGAGCGCAATCCGTATTGGCAATACAAATGCGAGACTGTTCGAAAGTGTTGGCGCGAGGACGCGCGAACTTGCGAAATCACTGGATGACTTGCGTACCGCCCAGGATCGCCTGGTTCAGACGGAAAAGCTCGCCTCGCTTGGTCAGCTTACAGCGGGCATAGCGCACGAGATCAAAAACCCGCTGAACTTCGTCAACAATTTCTCGTCCGTCTCGTCGGAACTTGTGGGCGAACTGCGCGAGGCACTGCAAGGCGTAAATCTCGACGGCAAGTTGCGAACGGAGATCGATGAGATTGCCGACATGCTGCAGGGCAATCTCGAAAAGGTCGTACAGCACGGCAAGCGCGCTGACTCGATCGTCAAAAACATGCTGCTGCACTCGCGTCAGGGGTCGGGCGAGCACCGGTTTGTGGATGTCAATGCCGTTGTCGAGGAAAGTCTCAATCTTGCCTATCACGGGGCGCGCGCCGAGAAGCAAGGTTTCAACATAACGCTCGAAAAGTCATTCGATCCAGGCGCGGGCGAGGTCGACCTATTCCCGCAGGAGATCACGCGCGTGTTGCTCAACCTTATCATGAATGGCTTTTACGCGGCGACCAAGCGCAAAGCCGAAGCAAACGGCGCTGACTACGAACCTACACTTGCTGCCATAACGAGGAGCCTCGGCGACAGTGTCGAAATCAGGATCCGGGACAACGGCACCGGGATTCCGCCGGAGGTGAAGGAAAAGATGTTCAATCCGTTCTTCACGACCAAGCCAGCCGGGGAGGGGACAGGACTAGGTTTGTCGATCAGCCACGATATCATCGTCAAGCAGCACGGCGGATCCATTGAAGTCGATACCAAACCCGGTCAGTACACTGAATTTCGTATCGTTCTACCCCGGAAAGCTGCATCCCTTCAAACCCGGGGACATCCGCGTGAAACTTCTCATCAACAGACGGGTTGAATTGGCCGCATGACCGCACGAATTCTCGTAGTCGATGACGAACCGGACATGGAGGCCCTGCTTGTCCAGAAGTTTCGACGCAAGATCAGCGAAGGCTCGGTAGAGCTTTTGTTCGCTCGTGATGGGGTCGAAGCGCTGGATTTGCTCGCATCCAACGGCTCTCTGGATATGGTGATTACCGACATCAACATGCCGCGCATGGATGGACTGACCCTCCTGCAAAAACTCCAGGAGACGGACGAAAGACTGTCGACCATTATTGTATCGGCCTATGGAGACATGGCGAATATCCGCACGGCGATGAATCGCGGCGCATTCGACTTCGTGACCAAGCCGATCGATTTTCCCGATCTTGAGGCGACCATTGCAAAGACAATTCGGCACGTCGAAGATTTACGCGATGCGAGACGCCGCCAGGCCGAAGCCGAACGAGCCTACGCTTCGCTCTCAAGATATTTTTCGCCCAATCTTGTCCAAAGACTTGCGGGCGACAACGATGCGATAGATCTTGCGGGTCAGCGCCGCGAAATTGCATCGCTCTTTACCGATATCGCCGAGTTTACCGCATTGGTGGAAATGCTTGAGCCGAGCGTGCTCGGGCCACTTCTCAACGAATACCTCACAGGCATGACCGATATCGTGTTTTCGCACGATGGCACGGTCGCGAAGATCGTCGGCGATGCCCTCCATGTGCTTTTCGGCGCGCCCGGCGAGCAGGCCGATCATAGCGCGCGTGCCGTTGCCTGCGCGCTCGATCTCGATGAATATGCCGAGTCATTCCGGCAACGTTGTCGAACAAAAGAAATCGCGCTTGGTATCACTCGGATTGGCCTTCATGCCGGGCCGGCGATCGTGGGGAATTTTGGCGGTGGACGATTCTTCGACTACACGGCCTATGGCGATACGGTCAACGTCGCGGCGCGGTTGGAGGCTGCCAACAAATACTTTGGCAGCCATGTCTGCGTCAGTTCATTTCTGGCGCAGAAAGTGAATGACTTTTGCGGGCGTCCAATCGGCGATCTCTTGCTGCGGGGCAAGACCGAAGCGATGCGCGCATTCGAACCCCTGCGGAGGGAAAAATTCGGGAGCGCGGCGACGAAGAGTTATCTGGAAGCATTTGCCAAGCTCCAATCGGACGACGCCGCTGCGATGGCAGCATTTGCGGCGCATGTCGGGAGCTATCCGGAAGACCAGCTCGCCAGCTTTCACCTCAAGCGGCTCCTGAACGGGGAAAAAGGCACGCGAATTGCGTTGCAATGATGTGGCCCAGGCCGCTTTTCTTTCCACCGAATTTGGAGAAGATGGCGCCGTACTCACATTGGAATCCACTGAAATGAATCTCCTGGTTCTCGCGGGTGACGGTATCGGTCCCGAGATTACCGCCGCTACGCTCTCGGTATTGCGTGCCGCCTCCGACCGATTTGCGCTCGGACTTCGCATTGAGGAGGCGCCTGTCGGCCATGCCGGCCTTCGTGCGTTCGGAAGTACCATCCACCCCGATATTGTTGAAAAAGCGCGCAAGGCCGACGGGGTTGTCCTCGGCCCGACATCGACTTTCGAGTTCAAGGACCCGGCACGCGGCGAGATCAACCCGTCGATGACGCTCCGAAAAAGCCTCGATTTGTTCGCCAACATCCGCCCGGCGCGAACCTATCCGGGGTTCCATTTGCGCTGCGGAGAGTTCGATCTTGTTGTGGCGCGCGAAAATACCGAAGGATTCTACGCCGATCGCAATATGGAGGCTGGGAGCGGAGAAGTCTTGGTTACGAAAGACGTTGCCGTTTCAATGCGGCGGATCACGCGCACCTGCAGTGAGCGTATCGCGCGCGCGGCGTGCGAACTGGCAATGACCCGCCGGAGGCGTGTGACAATTGTACACAAAGCCAATGTGCTGAAAGTTACGGATGGATTGTTTATCGATGCGTGCCGGGACGTCGCCAGGGAGTTTCCGGCTGTCACGGTCGATGACGTGATCGTCGATGCCATGATGGCGCATGTCGTGCGCAATCCGCAGCGTTTCGACGTAATCGTTACCTCCAACATGTACGGCGATATCCTGTCGGACCTGACAGCCGAATTATCCGGTAGCCTCGGCATGGCCGCCTCGCTCAACGCCGGAACCGATCACGGAATGGCTCAGGCTGCCCACGGCTCGGCGCCGGATATAGCGGGCAAGAACGTCGCCAATCCGCTTTCGCTCATTTTGTCGGCGGCGATGTTGCTCGCCTGGCATGGCCGCCGCGGCAAGACCAACTCGTTCGAAGCTGCCGCCGGCGCCATCGAGAAGGCGGTCGAAACGGCGATTGCGGCGAAAGAATCGACCACTGATGTTGGCGGGCGCCTGGGCACGCGTGAAACTGGCGATGCAGTCGCTGCGCGGCTGCGCGCGTGACAGCCGGAATGCGCTGCGACAGTCACGTCCATATCGTCGGTCCCGCGGATCGCTATCCGCAGGTCGCTGAGCGGACCTATCTCGCGGATGTTGCGACCCTGAAGCAGCTTGAGCGGGTGTCGGCCGCGCGCGCCATCAGGCGGTTTGTGATTGTGCAGCCGAGCTTTTACGGCACTGACAACAGCATGTTGCTGGAAGGTCTCGACGCCTTGGCCGGAAGAGGGCGGGGTGTCGCGGTCATCAGCCCCGAAACGACATCGGCGAGGACTTTATCCGGCATGGCGTCACAGGGCGTGCGTGGTTTGCGCCTTAATCTCTACAGCCCGCTTCGCGAAAAGGCGCCGCTCGCGGCCCGCCTCGAAGCGGTCGAGGGACATGCGCATGACCTGAACTGGCACATCGAAGTCATCGCGCCGATCAAGCTGCTGTCGGAAAATGCGTCGCTGTTGCAGGACTCGCGCGTACCGGTGGTGATCGATCACTATGGACTCTATGCGGGCACCAAACCGGATCAGCCTGACGGTGTCTCGCTGCTTGAGGTGCTCGTGCAGCCTCACGCCTGGATCAAGCTGTCGGCGCCCTACCGCGTGAGCACGGACCTGCTCGCAACCCGAGCCGATCCGGCCTGGGTCGCAGCCATACTGAAGGTTGCGCCCGATCGTTGCGTGTGGGGCAGCGACTGGCCGCACACTCCGCCGCACGACCAGCATATGGGTGGCGCCGTCCTTTCGCCTTATCGTAGTCTTCGCTACGAAACGCTGGTCGACGAGTTTATGGCCGCGACCGGTTCGGCGGAATTGGCCGAGCGAATTCTGTCGGACAACCCGGCACGGCTTTACGGTTTCGAATAACGCGATCGCCGTGGCTAACGCGGCGAAGAGATGAAGAGAAAAGGGAGGATCTATCATGCGGACCATCCGGTCGGCGGCTGTCGCTCTTGTTGCAGCCTTTTTCACCGTGACCTGCGCGGCATCGGGTTGGTGCCAGGCCTATCCGAGCCGGACCATTCAGCTGATCGTTGCCTACGCACCAGGCGGCACCGGCGATATCGTTGCGCGCTCGATCTCGGACAAGCTCGGCGCAGCGCTTGGCCAAACAGTCGTGGTCGAAAATCGCGCCGGCGCCAGCGGCTCGATCGGTGCCCATTCGGTGACAACCGCTGCGCCTGATGGCTACACGTTGCTGGTCGGGCAGACCGGCGAGATTGCCGTGAACCAGCATTGGCTCAAGGGCCTCAATTACGACCCCGACAAGGATCTCGTGCCGATCGCGCTTGCTGCCGTGGTGCCGTTGGCGCTCGTCGTACCGGCCAAGGCACCGTATTCAACGCTGCCGGAATTCCTCGCCGCGCTCAAGGCAAAGCCCAAGATCACCTTTGCCTCCGCCGGCATCGGGACGCCCGGACATTTCGCGGGCGAGCTGCTCAAGCTGAAATTTGACGAGAACCTCACGCATGTGCCGTACAAGGGAGCGGGACCCGCGCTCAACGATCTGATCGGCGGCCACGTCGAGTTTTATTTTTCAGGCTTTCCGGCCGCGGCACCGCATGTGAAGGGTGGCAATCTCAAGCTTCTGGCCCTCTCGTCGGGCAAACGCTCTCCTGCTGCGCCCGATGTCCCGACCGTTGCCGAGGTGACCGGCATCAAGGACTACGATTTCACGCTTTGGACCGGCTTTTTCGCGCCGCGCGGCACTCCGCAGGCGGTCATCGACCGCCTTAATAAAGAGATCAATGCGGTCCTGGCCCAAGACGACGTTAAGTCGCGCCTTGAGGCCGCCGGAGCGGTCGTGACGCCCATGTCGGCCGCGGAGTTCAAGGCGTTTGTGTACGGTGAGAGTGCGAAATACCTCAACGTCATCAAGGAAACCGGCGTAACTTCGCAATAGTCGACCGCCGAATACTAAGGTATTCGGTTGCCGAAGGCCCCGAACGCTCGCGTTTTCAGCCATTTCTGC
>JBEVFG010000317.1:0-11285 GCA_040512415.1 Pseudolabrys sp.
GTTGGCGGACTTAGGCCCTTTTTCGAATCATCTGATGGATGCGACGACACGACAATCGATGACAGACGCGCCGGGTTGGCGCCGCGAACGCGGCCGCCCGCCTTTGGCGGAGGTCTTCGGTTCGATCGCCACCCGTCCGTCGGGCTCACTTGGCAAAAAGCTCCTAGCTTTTCTCGGCCCGGGATACCTGGTCGCCGTTGGTTACATGGACCCCGGCAACTGGGCGACCTCGCTGGCCGGTGGTTCTAAATTCGGATACGCGCTGCTTACGGTTGCGCTGCTCTCCAATTTGATGGCGATCCTGCTGCAGGCGCTGTGCGCTCGCCTTGGCATTGCGTCAGGCCGCGACCTCGCCCAGGCCTGCCGCGACGCATTTCCGCGCGCGGTGTCGTGGCCGTTGTGGGTGCTCGCCGAAATTGCGATCTGCTCTACCGACCTCGCAGAAGTGATTGGCACTGCCATCGGCCTCAACCTGCTGTTTGGCATTCCGCTCGAGATCGGCGTTCTGATCACCGCGCTCGACGTGTTCCTGATCCTGTGGATGCAGAATCTCGGCTTTCGTTGGATCGAGGCGTTTATCGTCACGCTGCTGGGGGTCATCGCGGTCTGCTTCGCCATCCAGATTGCGCTTGCCGATCCGCAATGGGGCGCGGTAATCCGCGGCTTTGCGCCGACCACCAACATCCTCACAAATCCCGATATGTTGTACCTCGCGATCGGCATCATCGGCGCGACCGTGATGCCGCACAATCTCTATCTGCATTCGGGTGTTGTGCAGACTCGCCGTTTCGGCGAGGGCATCGAGGACCGGCGCGAGGCGATCAAGCTTGCCACCATCGATTCCACCATCGCGTTGATGTTCGCGCTGCTGATCAATGCCTCGATCCTGATTCTGGCAGCTGCGACCTTCAACAAGACCGGACAGACCGATGTTTCCGAACTCGGCGACGTCCACAAGTTGATCGCGCCACTGCTCGGCTCCGGAATGGCGCCGATGCTGTTTGCGATCGCGCTCTTATGCTGTGGGATGAACTCGACCGTGACGGCGACGCTGGCAGGTCAGATCGTGATGGAGGGCTTTATCGACATCCGGCTGCCGCCTTGGGCGCGGCGACTGGTGACCCGCGCCATCGCCATCGTGCCCGCCGCCATCGTCACCATTTGGTATGGCGAGGCCGGGACGGCGAAGCTTTTGATCCTTAGCCAAGTCGTGCTCGGCGTTGCACTTCCGTTTTCGATCGTGCCGCTGGTGATGTTCACCGCCGACCGTCGCAAACTGGGCGAACTTGTCGCGCCGCACTGGGTAACCGCGCTCGCGGCCATCACCGCCGCGATTCTCATCGCGCTCAATTTTAAGCTGCTTTACGACATCGTTTTTGGCTAAAGCAGCTAGCGCTCGACCCGGCTCCAGCCGGACGGCATGAGGCGCTCCTGCGGCAGAAAGCGGCCCTTGTAGTCCATCTTGCGCGAACCCGGCACCCAGTAGCCCAGGTAGACGTAAGGCAGGCCCATCCGCTTTGCGCGCTCAATGTGATCAAGGATCATAAAGGTGCCGAGCGAGCGATCGCCCTCGTCCGGTTCGAAAAAGGAATAGACCATAGATAAGCCGTCGCTGAGCACGTCGGTGAGGGCGACGGCAAGCATCTGGCCGGTGTTGCGCCCATTGATGCCCAGATGGGGTTCGCGGCGGCGATATTCGACAACGCGGGTCTCGACATGACTGTCTTCGATCATCATGGCGTAGTCGAGCACCGTCATGTCGGCCATGCCGCCGTCGCGATGCCGCGCATCGAGGTAAGCTCGAAATACGGAATACTGTTCGGATGTCGGTGCGGGCGAACGCATATGGCCGACCATGTCGGCATTGCGTTCGGCGATTCGGCGCATGTTGCGAGACGGCGCAAAATCCGCAGCGATCACGCGGACCGACACGCAGGCCCGGCACCCTTCGCAGGCAGGCCGGTAGGCAATGGATTGACTACGGCGGAATCCGCCGTGGGTGAGAAGATCGTTGAGTTCGCCGGCGCGCTCCCCGACCAGGTGTGTAAACACCTTGCGTTCTTCCTGGCCGTCCAGGTAGGGGCAGGGCGAGGGCGCCGTCAGGTAGAATTGCGGTGTATCGCGCGAGTGCTGGGTCACTAATCAGGCCGTGCTGTCGTGGTCCTGGATTCGCTCTAGCATTGCGCGCCGGACGCCCCGCGTCAAAGCCCTTAGCCGGCGCGGGCGCCCTGCATGGATCCCCGCAGCATCGAGGCCCGGGACGCATTGTTAATGATGACGGTGCCAAGCAGGATGTCGTGCAGAAGCCGCCGGCGCTGATTGAAGAAGGCTACCAACAGCACGAACGGCGTAAAGAACGACACCGTGAACCAGAACGCGATGGCATGCACTGCGCCCAATACGAAATAGGCGGGCGCGCCGTACCAGGTACGCATTTCGAGATCCATCACCCGCATCCCGACGGTTGCGGAATTCGGTCCTCCGAGCGTGCCGCCAAAGTAGAGCAATGCCCAGATGACCGTTGCAGGCGAGAGCAGCCAATAGAGGGCGAATCCAAGCCCCAGCGTGACAATTCCAAAGGCGAAAATGAACATCGCTGCCAGCAAGACCGGGACGGCGAGAATAATGAAGTCGATGACAAAGGCCACGACCCGGCGCGCCAAAACGCCCTCGAACAGCTCCGGCTGGGTGGCCGGGTCATAGGCGTGTGGTTTGATGTCCATCGACATTACGCAAGCTCCCGCTGCGATCGTATTATAGCGTAACCGGTGTCGGTCCAGATGGAGAAAGACGAGGCCATCCGCAAGGGCCTGCCGTATTGGTCGCGGGCGCGGCTGGAACCTTTGTCAGCCTTGCGGCATGGTGCGACGGATGGCTCCAAGATCAGAAACTCCGCGTACAGCCCTTCCAGACATTGAAGCGGCCCGCCGCATCATCGCGGGCGTGGTGCTGCGTACCCCAATGTTGCCGGCGCCAAAGCTTTCCGCGCTCACCGGCGCCGAGGTTTACGTCAAATACGAAAACCTTCAGGTCACCAACTCGTTCAAGGATCGCGGCGCCTTGGTGAAGCTGGCGTCGCTGAGCGAGGCGGAACGCGCACGCGGCGTGATCACCATGTCGGCGGGCAACCATGCCCAGGCGGTGGCCTATCATGCCCAGCGGCTCGGCATTCCGGCGACCATCGTGATGCCGGTGACGACGCCGTTCGTGAAGATAGCGGCAACCCGCTCCTATGGTGCCGAAGTCGTTTTGCATGGGGAAACAGTGGCCGAAGCGCAGTCGCGTTGCGAACAGATCCAATCGCAGCGCGGGCTTCTGCTCGTTCATCCTTATGACGACCCCCGCATTATCGCCGGGCAGGGAACGATCGCACTCGAAATGTTGGAAGACGTTCCCGACTTGGACATTCTTGTGTTTCCCGTTGGGGGTGGCGGACTTATTGCAGGCAATGCCATTGCAGCGCGCGCCAAAAGCCGCGGCCTGCAAGTCGTGGGGGCAGAATCCGCACTTTATCCTTCCATCTGGAACGCGCTGCACAACGAGAGCCGGCCGATCGGCGGGTCGACGCTTGCCGAGGGCATTGCTGTCAAGAATGTTGGCAAACTTACATTGCCGATCATTCGCGACCTCGTTTCGGAGATCATTTTGGTCGATGAAGTGCAGCTCGAGCGCGCCGTCAACGCCTATCTAACCCTGCAAAAGACCATGGCGGAGGGTGCCGGCGCCGCAGGCCTTGCCGCCATGCTCGCAAGACCTGAGCTGTTCAAAAGCAAAAAGGTCGGGCTGGTGCTGTGCGGCGGCAACATCGACGCGCGTGTGGTCGCTTCCATCATGGTGCGGGAGCTCGAACGCGAGAACCGTATCGTGTCGTTCCGATTGACCATTCCGGATCGGCCTGGAGTCCTTGGGACCATCGCGACACGCCTTGGGACGTTGGGCGCCAACATTCTCGAGGTCAATCACCGGCGGTTGTTTCTAGATGTACCCGCCAAAGGCGCCAAGCTCGACGTGACCGTCGAGACACGCGATGCCGCACACGCCGAGGAGATCATGCACGCGCTCGCCACTGACGGCTATCAGCCGGTCCGGATCGAGCCTGGCGCAGCGATGGAGTGAGTTGCTCAGGCCGCCGACGATTGCGCCGGCATATCGGGGATTTGCAGTTCGTTGACGACCGGGTCGCTCTTGTGGATCGCGAGTAAATTGATGCCAGCTTCGACGACCTTATATCCGCATTGGTCGAGAAAGCTACGCAGACGCTCGCGGCCTGCCTTGATGGATTCAACCAGAAAAATTGGATGGCTGCGCTCGATCGTCTGGCGCGCGCCTTCCAGCGCCTCAAGCTCCATTCCCTCGATGTCGAGCTTGATGAAATCCACGCGGGGCAGACTGAGTGCGTCGATCGACATCTTCTGGATCGCGACCGTGTTGCCTGCCGAATAGTCGATCGGCTGGCCGATGAATTCCGTTTCGGCGCGCGGCTTCAGCTCCAGGCTTCCAAAGCTCGACGGGACAAGGTAGTCCGGCGTCGGAATCAGCATGATGCCTTGCTCCGACGATATTGCCGCATGCATGGCAATTGCATTGAAGCAGTTGTTGATCGCGATATTCCCGGCAAGCGCGTAATAAATTCGCTCCTGGGCTTCGATCCCAATGACCGAGCCCCAGCCGGTCATCGCCGTCGCCCACTCGACAGTGTGAACGCCGATATTGGCGCCGCCAT
Organism: Pseudolabrys sp.; assembly: GCA_040512415.1. GTDB lineage: Bacteria > Pseudomonadota > Alphaproteobacteria > Rhizobiales > Xanthobacteraceae > Pseudolabrys. The sequence goes on from JBEVFG010000317.1 coordinate 4,724, forward strand.
CGATGGCAACCACGCCGTCGCCGTGGACGCGCTTGCGTGCTTCGATCAATTGCAGCGCGAGCTCGACTTCCACCGGATCGAATGTCGCCGCTTCCAGTATTTGGTAGCCGACACCGATGCCGCTATCGGGGCCGCTCATGCGGTAGTCGAGACGATTGATGATCATCGTGCCATGATTGGATGAGGCAAGCACGAAAGCCAGCTTGCGTCCGACATTGCGCATGAATTTCTCCTGGGCGGGGGACGCAATACGGGCGCGGGTTAGATCGAATCAGCGGTCAGTATAAGGCCTATTGCGCTAGCCGCGCATTGTTCGCCAGATCCGCTCAGGGGTCGCCGGCATCTCGATATGCTTGACCCCGAACTCGGACAGGGCATCGACCAGCGCGTTTGCGACCGCCGGCAGCGCCCCGACACACCCGGCCTCGCCGGCGCCTTTCACGCCCAGCGGATTGGTCTTGGTCGGCACTGGATTGCTCTCAACCTCCATGTCGCACAGGTCGTGCGCATGCGGCATGGCGTAGTCCATAAACGATGCGGTGACGAGCTGACCGGAAGCATCAAAATGGATGTCCTCCATGAGGGCCTGCCCGGCGCCTTGGGCGATGCCGCCGTGGACCTGGCCATGCAGCAGTAGGGGATTGAGAACGGTGCCAAAGTCATCGACTACGCTGTAGCGGGTGATCTCGACCTTGCCGGTCTCGCGATCAATTTCGAGCTCGCAGATATGGCAGCCGTTCGGATAATTGTTGACCGGTGCCTTATAGACCGCAGTTGCGAAAAGACCCGGCTCCATGCCGCTTGGAAGATTAGCGGTATCGAATGAAGCAGCGGCAATTTCTTTGACCGACAGCGTACGGTTCGTCTTGTTTGTCGAAAATACGCCTTCATCGAATTTCAGGTCGGCCTCTTCGACCTTGAGCATGTTGGCGGCAATCGCGCGGGCTTTTGTCACGACCTTTTCGGTCGCCAGATGGAATGCCGAACCAGCGAGCGTAGCCGAGCGCGAACCGCCGGTGCCTTCGCCATAGAAGACCTGATCGGTATCGCCCTGAATGTATTGCGCCTCTTTTGGATCGAGGCCGAGGCGGTCGCAGACAAGCTGCTCGAACACCGTCTCGTGACCCTGACCCTGCGAGTCCGAGCCCGAGAAAAGGATAAGTGAGCCTGAGCGGTCAAAACGTACTTCCGCACCCTCGGTGCTCGGTGCACCTGCGCGCTCGATCGTGTTGGACAGTCCAAAGCCCAACAGCTTGCCACGTTTGCGTGCTTCCGCTTTGCGCGCTTTCACACCCTTGCGATCGGCAAGGTCAAGCGCGAGATCCATATTCTTTTCGAATTCGCCGCTGTCGTAGGTGAAGGTGAGACCGGTCTTGAATGGCATGGCCGAAGGCGGGACATAGTTCCGTCGCCGCAGCTCGGTTGGATCCATGCCCAGCTCCGCGGCGGCCAGATCGACCATGCGCTCAATCACGTAGGCAGCCTCGGGCCGTCCGTTGCCGCGATAGGGACGCATCGGGTTGGTGTTGCTGAAAACGGCCGTAATGTCGACGTGCATCGCGGAAGTGCGGTAGACCCCGGCAAGCGTGCCGGCGTTGAGCACGAATGCAGGCATCGAGTGCTGCAAATAGGCGCCAATCGCGGCAAAGGTCTTCACGCGAAAAGCGATGAAATTTCCGTCTTTGTCGAGGGCCAGCTCCGCTTCCGTGACATTGTCGCGTGCCTGCGCATCGCTCAGGAACGCTTCGGTGCGCGTGCTGATCCACTTGACAGGTCGGCCGGTGAGCTTCGAGGCGAGCAACACTAAAGGCGTTTCATTGAAGATCGGCGACTTCATCCCGAAACTGCCGCCCGTATCACCGGTGACAATACGCACCTTGCTTTCCGGCACCTTGAGCACCTTCGCGAGGTCGGCACGGGTCGGATGCGGGCGCTGTATCGGCGTATAGATGGTGTAGCGGCCGTCAGCCGCATTGTAGTCGCCGACGGCGCCGCGCGGCTCCATCGTCGCTGCGGTGACGCGGTTGATCACAAAGCGATGTCGGGTCACATGCGCGGCACGTTCGAAAGCCGCATCGACGGCTGCTTTGTCGCCGATCAACTCGACAAAGCAGATATTGTCCGGGCAGTCGTCCCACACCTGCGGCGCACCTGGCTTCGGTGCTTCCACGGTCGATGTGACGGCGGGCAACTCTTCGTAGTCGACCGAGATCATCTCGGCGGCGTCGAGCGCCTGCGCAACTGTCTCGGCAACGACAAAAGCAACGCTATCGCCGACCCAGCGCACCCGGTCCTCAGCCAGGATCGGGTAGCGCGGCCTATACATCGGCGAGCCGTCACGGCGCTTGAGTCCTCCAGGCACCGGCAAGTCGCCGTAGCCTGCCGCCTTGATGTCCGCGCTGGTAAGCACCGCCAACACGCCGGGTGCCGTCTTTGCCGTGGTGATGTCGATCGATCTGATTTTTGCGTGCGCACGGGGTGATCGCAGCACGACGCCGTGGACCAAGCCCGGCAACTTGATGTCGTCCGTATAACGTCCGCCACCCCGCACCAACCGCGGATCCTCAAAGCGAGACACGCCTTGACCGATGGCGAATTCACCCATGGAACGTCAACCTGTCGAATTCATGGGCCACTGGGCGGGTGACCGGGAGGGAAGCACCCTGATCGCGTCAACCTGCTTTGAGCTTTTCCGCCACGCGCGGGGCGAAATAGGTCAGAACTCCGTCGCAGCCGGCTCGTTTGAACGCTGTCAGGCTTTCGACCATGGCGCGCTCGCCGTCGAGCCAGCCGTTCTGCGCCGCCGCCATGATCATCGCGTATTCGCCGGACACCTGGTAAGCGAAGGTCGGCATCCTGAAGATTTCCTTCACGCGCTGCACGATATCGAGATAAGGCAGGCCCGGCTTGACCATTATCATGTCGGCGCCTTCCTCGATGTCGAGCGCGACCTCACGCAAGGCTTCATCGGAATTGCCGAAGTCCATCTGATAGGTGCGCTTGTCGCCGGTGAGCGTCTTCGCGGAGCCCACCGCATCGCGGAAGGGCCCATAAAACGCCGATGCATATTTTGCGGCGTAGGACATGATCGACACGTCGGTAAATTTCGCGGCATCGAGCGCCTTGCGGATGACGCCAACGCGCCCATCCATCATGTCGGAGGGCGCGATGATGTCGCAGCCGGCTTCCGCTTGGACCAAAGCCTGCTTCACAAGCACCGCGACCGTTTCGTCATTCAGAATGACGCCGTCGCGCAAAAGGCCGTCGTGACCATGGCTTGTGAAGGGGTCAAGCGCCACGTCGCACAGGACGCCAATCTCCGGCACCTCTTTCTTGATGGCGCGAATGGCGCGGCAGACAAGATTGTCCGGATTGAGCGCCTCGCTTCCCGTCTCGTCGCGCAGCTTTGGGTCAGTGTACGGAAAGAGTGCGATGCAGGGAATGTTTAGTTTGGCCGCGCGCACGGCTTCGCGCGCGACCGCATCGACCGACAGCCGTTCAACGCCCGGCATAGAGGGAACCGGAGTGCGCGCATTGGTGCCATCCATCACGAATAGCGGCCAGATCAGATCGTCGGTCGTGAGAACGTGTTCGCGCACCATGCGGCGCGCCCATTCGCTGCGCCGGTTTCGGCGCATGCGCACTGAGAGATCAAGCTGCTCGTCTTTGGCCGCGGGGCTAGTTTCGACCGGCGTGAACCGGGTGCGACTTTCGATTGGGCGGCCGAATTTGATCGCCATGACGGATGCTCCCGGCAATCTATTTACCCGGTCTCGGCAGGTCCCGCTACCTGCCGGCACGCATCCGCGTTAAGCGGGTTAATCGGCCACGTTTATGGCTTTGTAGCCTCTTGCTCCATCGCCACGCCGGCTTCAAGGCTCTCCTTATCGCGGTAAATCGAGGCAACCGCCAGAACCCGGCCGTCGCGCTTGTAGCGGACGACACAGTCGCGCTTCGTCACGTCACCCTCGATGTCGATGCCGTCCCACTTTTCCGCGTGGCCAACATAGTTGATCGGCACATCATAGTGCTGGCTCCAGAAGAACGGCGCCGAACGGAAGGGCGTCGGCACGCCTATCATGTTGAGAGCCGCGACCTGTCCTTGGCGCTCGGCGACCACCCAGTGCTCGACACGGATGCGTTCGCCTGAAATGGCATCGGGCCAGCGCGCGATGTCGCCGGCCGCGTATATGCCGCCGACACTTGTTTCCATATGTTCATTCACGCTCACGCCCTTATCGATTGCGAGCCCGGCTTTTTCGGCAAGACCGATACGCGGTCGCACGCCGACGCCGATCACGACGAGATCGGCGTCGAGTCCATCGCCGCTCTTGAGAACGGCGCGTTTGCCATCGATTGCCGTGACAGTGTTTTCGAGGTGGAATTTGACGCCGTGCTCTTCGTGCAACGCGCGGATGAAGTCACCTAGCTGCGGTCCGAACACCCGTTCAAGCGGGCGCTTCTCCGGCGCGACAACATGCACTTCGATATCACGCGCTCGTAGCGCCGCGGCGGTCTCCAGGCCGATGAAGCTCGCGCCGATAACGACCGCGCGCTTGGCGGTCTTTGCCTGCTCGATAATCGCACGGCAATCCGCGAGGGATCGCAATGTATGGACGTGTGGTTGATCGGCACCCGGAATGTCGAGCCTGAGCGGTTCGGCGCCGGTCGCCAGCAGCAGTTTGTCGAACTTCATCTTGCTGCCGTTCCCGAGCGTCAGTTCCTTGCTCTTTGTATCAAGTGAAGCCACCTCGGTTTTGAGTTTGAGATCGATCTTATTCTCCGCGTACCAGTCGTCGCCGCGCAGCGGTACCCAATCCTCCGGAGCGCTGCCGGCAAGATAGTCTTTCGACAAATTCGGACGGTCGACCGGAACTGCATCGTCGTTGCTGAGCAGGGTGACATGCCCGGCGAAGTCACGGCGGTGCAGCATCTCTGCGGCGGCAAATCCGGCAGCGCCACCACCGACAATGACTATGTGCTCGTTTGCCGATCCGGTTGCCTTCGGCGCGGGCTGGGCTTTTTTGCCTTTGACGAAGACCTTGCCGCCACGCTCTTCGACTTGCCAGCAGGTCAGCGGGCTGAGCGCCGGCGCTGCGATCGCTTCGCCGGTGTCGAGGTTGAAACGCGCGTGATGCCAGGGACAGCGAACCGTTGCGCCCACCAGGAGGCCGTCGGCGAGGGGCCCATGGTAGTGCGTGCAATGAGCAGATAGCGCGTACAGGGTGCCGTTCTGACGGACGACCAGTATCTCGTCATCCCCGATATGACCGGCCAACATGCCGCCGTCCGGCAGATCACCTGCCGAAACGCCTTTGGAAAGGTCGGGTCCGGTTGGTCCTTTATCGTCGCTTGCCATCGTTTCCTCCGTGCGCCGCCGTCAGCTTAGATGCTCCAGGTGCCAGAAAATTGCAGCATAAGGCAATAATGCCGACCGGGCCTTCCCGGTTGCCGCGGTCCGGGCTCCCTTGCTAAGCCGCAGGGGCCGAAGCGGGGCGGTTCATGGATTTTGAGCTTTCCGAAGAACAAAGAGCGTTTCAGGCGACCGCACGCACTTTTGCGCGCGACGAGATGATGCCGAATGCGCGGGCGTGGGACGAAGGTGAGATCTTTCCGGTCGATGCGTTGCGCAAGGCCGCTGCACTCGGTTTTGGCGGCATTTATGTCAAGGAAGACGTCGGCGGATCCGCCCTGTCGCGGCTCGATGCCGCACTGATCTTCGAGGAGTTGGCGCAAGGGTGTACGTCGACCGCTGCCTACATCTCGATCCACAATATGGCGGCATGGATGATCGACGCCTTCGGCAGTGCAGCGGCGCGCAAAAAATTTCTGCCGAAGCTCTGCTCCATGGACCATTTCGCGAGCTATTGCCTGAGCGAGCCGGACGCAGGCTCCGACGCCGCCAATTTGTCCACCCGCGCGCGACGCGACGGTGACCAATATGTTCTCGACGGTAGCAAGGCGTTTATTTCCGGCGGGGGTGTCTCGGATATTTACGTTGTTATGGTGCGCACGGGCGAGGGCGGTCCACGAGGCATATCCTGTGTTGTTGTCGAAAAGGGGACACCTGGCCTGTCTTTCGGCGCGCAGGAAAAGAAACTTGGCTGGAAAACACAGCCGACCGCGATGGTGATTTTCGAGAATTGCCGCGTGCCGGTCTCGAACCGCATTGGTGCCGAGGGGCAGGGTTTCAAGATCGCGATGGCCGGACTCGACGGCGGGCGGCTGAATATCGGAGCCTGCTCGATTGGCGGCGCGCAATTCTGTCTCGATCGCACCGTCGATTATATGAAAGAGCGCCGGCAGTTCGGATCCAGACTCGCTGATTTTCAGGCGCTGCAATTTCGTGTCGCCGACTATGCGACCGAGATTGAGGCTGCGCGCCTGCTGCTGCATCGTGCGGCGGTCGCGGTGGGCGCGGGTGAGCCTGCCGCCACCAGGCTTGCCGCACAGGCAAAGCGCCTTGCAACCGATGCGGGGTTCGATGTGGTCAATGGCTGCCTGCAATTGCACGGCGGCTATGGCTATCTGCGCGATCATCCGATCGAGCGCGTTTTGCGCG
>JBEVFG010000318.1:0-6935 GCA_040512415.1 Pseudolabrys sp.
CTACTATCACCACTCCTACGTTTCGAAGGTTGCGACGGCCATAATCGCCGGGTTTGGGCCGGAAGGATATCGGGTCGCCACCAGCTCAATAAAAAAGCTCCTGCAACAACCGACAAATCGATGAAAGCAGCCCGGGGGGTGTCGAGACACGGCGTCGTGATCGACGGAACTGGCATTCGCTTTGTTGCGTTTGTGTTGTTGAACCGCAACGCGAGATACAAAAAAATGCCGCTGTTATTCTATTTTCCTCTGATCGTCTGGATGGGCATGCTTGAGGCGATTCAGGATGAGATGCGGGTGCCGGCGACGGCCAAGGCGCGCCGCTAGGCCCGAATCTTCCCAAGACGCGCCGTTCAGGCGTGTGCGCGCGCAAGCTCGCGGATCTTGACCTCAGGCAGAAGCCGCTGCACGTCCTCTTCGCGGCAGAGCTCGGTGCCGGGCGACATCACGGCGGCGGACGCCGCAGCGACAGCAATCCGGAACGCTTGCTCCAGCGATTTGCCGGACGCGAGCGCTGCAACCAGGCCGCCGACAAAACTGTCGCCGGCGCCGACCGTGCTGACCGGCTCGATCGTCATCGGCTCGGCGCGGAAGGCCTGATCCGCGGTCACCAGCAGCGAGCCATCTTTGCCGAGTGTGAGTGCGACGATCTTGACGCGTCCGTCCTCGATCAGCGTGCGGCATGCACGCAAACGAGCCTCGTCGTTGCCCAGCGAGGCACCGATGAGGTCAGAGAGTTCGACCAGATTTGGCTTGATCAACGAAACGCCTTCCGCCAGCGCCGCTTTCAAAGCCGCTCCCGATGTATCGATGACGCTTTGTGCTCCCAGCGTTTTGGCGTGGCGGGCGACGCGCGCGAAGAAGTCGTCGGGGACGCCGGGTGGGACGCTGCCGCTCGCCACGACAAATTTCGGCCGCTGCGGGAGCGTCGTTAGCTTTTCCAGAACCGTTTCCCATTCCGCACTATGCAGCTTCGATCCGGGCAGGACGAACCGATATTGCTCGCCGGTCGATTCCTCATAAGCGGTGAAATTCTCACGCGTCTCGACGTGCGACGGCGTCACGATGCTGTCGATGCCTTCGCGATCGACAAGGCGGTGCAGGAGCTTTCCGATCGCGCCGCCTGTCGGGAAAATTGCGGTCACGCGGCCGCCGAGTCGATGCGCGACCCGGGCTACGTTGATACCGCCGCCGCCAGGGTCACGTTTCGGCGCTGAACAGCGCATTTTCCGTGTTGGCTCGACGCGGCCGACATTGACGAAAATGTCGATGGCTGGGTTGATCGTGAGCGTGACGATATCGGGCACGTGCGCCGTTCCAGTGGATGATTCGCGGGCTCGTCTCCCAGACGGGCCTCTACCGAACGAAATAGGTATTTTTTGGTTGCGGTGCCATATCGCACCTTTCAGAAAATTGTGCGGAACAGCCATGCCGGCCGGGCGTTCCACCATTTCGTCACGATGACTGCTGAGCCTAGCCGTGCTTAGATTGGCGGCAAGCCTGTCGCGACGAGGTCATTCCGATGATTGATCCGCTGTACTCGCTGTCGGGCTTCGCCGTCGGCCTCCTGGTTGGCATGACCGGCGTAGGCGGCGGCGCGCTGATGACGCCGATCCTGATCATGCTGTTCGGTGTCCACCCAGCGACCGCGGTCGGAACCGACCTGCTTTATGCCGCAGCAACCAAGACCGGGGGCAGCCTTGTGCATGGCTTTGCCCGCAGCATCGACTGGCACGTGGTTGGCCGGCTCGCCACCGGCAGCATTCCTGCGACGATCCTCACGCTGACGGTGCTATCGCTATTCAATCTCAGCGGTGATGCCGCACGCAACCTGATTACACTCGTGCTCAGCGTGGCGCTATTTGCGACGGCGTTCGTGCTTGTATTCGGGACTTCGATCGTGGCCGCTTATCGTGCGCGCGTTACAGACCTCGACCCGCACAAGACAGCTGTGAGCACAATCGTGGTGGGGGCCGTGCTTGGCTGCCTTGTGTCGATTTCATCGGTCGGCGCCGGAGCGCTGGGGGTCATCGCGCTCTTGATGCTCTATCCCCAACTACCCATGGCGAAGGTCGTCGGTTCTGACATCGCTCACGCCGTTCCGTTGACCTTGATCGCCGGCCTCGGTCACTGGATGATGGGTTCGGTCAACTGGGCGATTATCGGCTCGCTGCTGGTCGGTTCGCTGCCTGGCATATTTGTTGGTAGCTATTTCGCGATCCGTATCCCTGAGCGCGCGCTTCGGCTGGTGCTCGCGACGACGCTTTTCATGGTTGCGACACGGATTGCCTACGACCACGCAACCATGGCTTCGTCAATTTTCACGGCGTTCTCAGGACGGGCGGTGCCCTGAACGCGGCCGCCTAGTGGTCCCTTGGACCGAAGAAGGGCGAGCCGACCAGAACCAAGACCCAAATCGTAATCAGTGCGCCGAAGGCGACGATCAATACGTACATGTGCGACCCCCAAAGCCGGCGAATTGTGCCGCTGGCAGGTTAGCACAGCGCGGGGGGCCTTGGCGTATGCGACAAAAAATGCCGGCCGCGCATATTTGCGCGGCCGGCCTAAAAACAGCGTCGTTCTACTAGTTGCTGATATCCTTGATGACGTTGGACATGGGGCGCGCGCTTTCCATTCCGCCGCCGATCTCCTTGAGCACCATGTCGACATATTCTTTCTTCGGCTCGAGGGGCGTCTTGCCGACCACCTGCACGACCTTATAGCCACCATCCTTCAGCCTTTTCAGCAGTTCCGGCGCCGCGTGGGCTGTCGCCTGCTGGAAGTCGTGCATCAGGATGATGCCTTTCCCGTGCTTTTCGAGCTTCTTCATGACCGATGCGATGACCTGGTCCGGTTTACGCATCTTGAAGTCGAAGGAGTCCATATCGGTGGAGAAGACGCCGATATTGCGCTCCCCTACATATTTGAGCAGCTCGGGCGGATGCCGCAGGGCGGGGAAACGGAAGAACGGACCGGTCGGCTTGTTGCCAAGCGCGATGCTGATGGCGGCAATGCCTTTCTCGATTTCGGCGATCCCATCCTGCTGACTCAGCTTGGATAGATCCCGGTGCGACCAGGTGTGTGACCCGACCGTGTGTCCGGCAGCTGCCACCTGCTTCATAATTTCCGGATGCCATCCGGCGTGTTTTCCGATCGGGAAGAACAGCGCCTTGGTGCATTGCTCGGCGAGCGCCTTCAGTACCGCTGGCGTGTGCCCCGGCCAAGGGCCGTCATCGAACGTGAGCACGACTTCTTTGTCGCGCAGGAAATCGTAGGCCTTGAAGTGCTCGAACCCAAAACCAGGGCCGCCCGTGGTGTCGATTTCAACCACGCGCGCGACGCCGAGGGCGTTCGGGTTGTTACAGGTTGATTTCGCCGGCGCAGGGGCCGGGGGTGGTGCCACCGCTGGGGCCGGAGCCGGGGCGGGCGCATTCTGGGCGAAGGCAGTAACAGCCGCCGACATTGAGATCGCCACGGCGATCGCCAAAGCGTTGCGCATCAAGTTCTCCATTCGGGGGTAAGATTCCATATTCGGGAAAGTCTATCACTCATCGCGGCTTTAACATATGGAGTCAACGTTGCTGCCAACGGCCGCGTCATCGGCGATATTTTGCAGGCGTTAAGATAGTTAATCGCGGAAAGCGGCCGCGAAGTCGCATTGCCTTGGGCGTCCGGCGAGCCTATGTGAAGGAACTCGAGCTGGAGACGGGTATGCCGGCGATCGTGTCCAACGCTCCCCTGTCGCGGCCACTTCTGCTTGTGGCAGTTGTCGGCGGTGCACTGGTTGCCGCAGCGCTGGGCCTATGGGCTTACTACGGTACCGCCGTATTCTTCGAAATGGTGCGTGCTGGTTGGCTCGCGTGCTTCTGATTGCAAGTTGAGAGCCGATGACGGCGCGAACCTCCCAGATTGTGGTCATTTTCTCAGCCTTTCTGACCGGCCTGGTGATTTTCTCCGGAGTGTTCCTCTACGCCACCGGGAACTTTGGCGGCGGCGGTCCGGCCACCTCTGCGATCGGCGGATCGTTCAAACTCGTCGACCAGAACGGAAATCCGATCACGGATGCGGACCTGAAGGGAAAGCCGCACCTGATATTCTTCGGCTATACGCATTGCCCCGACGTTTGCCCGACCACGCTTTTTGACGTGTCCGAGGTTCTGCGCGCGCTGGGCAAGGATGCGGGTGGCACCGGTGCCCTTTTCATCACGGTCGATCCCGAGCGCGACACGCCTGCCGTGATGAAAGACTATCTGTCGAGCTTCGATCCGCATCTGCGCGGCGCGACAGGTGACCGGGCGGCCATCGATGCAGCGGAAAAGTCGTATCGCGTGTACGCCAAGAAGGTTCCGACCCAGGGCGGCGACTACAGCATGGATCACACTGCGCTTGTCTATCTTATGGACAAGCAGGGTCGTTTCGTTGCGCCGTTCAGTCTCAAGCGGAAGCCCGAGGAAGCCGCCGCCGACCTGCGACGTTATATGTAGCGTCGATCCATATTTGCGGGAGCTCGCCGCGCCCTTTCAGGCCGGCGACGCGCCGGCGCAGCTCGACAAGCGTGGACGCGACGCTCGGCGGCCGGTCGAGACCGTGTTCGGTCTTGTTCCAGCGGAAAGGCGAATGGGTCAGTTCGATCGCCGCCCACCACGCAGCCCCAGACAGCAACAGCCAGTGCAGGGGTGTCCACGCCAGAATGCGGAGCTTGTCCGGCACGCCACGGAAGGACAATCCGCGCCAGGCGAGGGCGACCGACGGCACGTAGCCGGCCACGACCGATACAACACACAGCGCGGCGTCGTTCCAGCCTTCGGCGCCGAAGGCTACTCTCCAACAGAGTCCAACGACGAAGATCGGGTGTACCAATGCGACAAAAGCATTCCCGCCGACCACAAGAAAAAAGGTCGCAAAACCGCGCGGCCCAAGTTCATGAAACAGCCGTTGCGGTTGGCGCGTATGGACGAGAAAGGTCTGCATCCAGCCTTTGTATGTTGGTTCGCGGCAAGTCGTGGCCGTTCGCTGGCGTACAGTTTGTGTTGGTACATCAGCGGGTTATGGTTTTTCGTCATTCGGCCGTGTTCGCACAGTGCCGCGCAATTTGTTGCGACGGTGTTGCGACGGACGAAACAAAACGAGACAGGAAATGGCCTCCGGCTCTGGACGCACGTGTGAAGCAATTTCCCTAACACAGCGTTCGATCGACGCTCTGCGACCGGCCGAGATGGCGTATCGGGTGCCTGACCTGCGCTGCATCGGTTTAGCCGTCCGGGTAGCAGCGAGCGGCATAAAGACCTGGGACCTGGCCTATCGAATTAAAAACTCAGGAAAGACACGCCGGCTGTCACTAGCCGGATTTCTGACGTCAGCCTGGAAAAGGCTCGTGAACGCGCCAACGAACTCACCAGCGCAGCCCGCACGGGTCGTGATCTGGTCTCTGAGGAGGAGGAAAAACGTGCCGCCCAGGCTTCGCGGACATGGGCTAGTGCACCGCACATGTCTGCTTTCAGGGGCAAAGCGGACATGACCTTGTGCGCTGCACATGTCTGCTTTTGACCCAAAGCGGACATCCCTTGGCCTTGCGCCTGCCCCTTCTTCAGTACACCTGAGAGTTGCTACGATCCGTTGTCGAAGCCTCGGGGGCGACAATGAGGCGGCGCGAGTTCATGGCTGGCAACATTTTCATTAATTACCGCCGAGAGGAGACAGGCCATGTAGCCGGTCGCGGACATCTTCGAGCACTATGATAAACCTCCACCCAACGCGACGAAGGCGGCAAGAAAGCAAGCCGCCCGACGAAATATACGATTTACATCTCTCACGATAGTTGCGCGGCCGCGCAATTCCGGCGGGAGTTCATTGCGCTTTTTGGCGGCGCGGCGGCTGCGTGGGCCGATGCTTAAGGACGACGTACTCCTCGGCGTTTTAGCTAACAGGATGCGCATGGGAGGTCTCCTTTAGTTCCTTTAGTTGCTGGGGCGAGACCTTCGCTCTGGTTGACACATTAGTCACAGCCGTCATGGTTCAATGTTAAGCGCATCACATAAGGATACATTTTTTCTGGGGTTGGTTGGCGGTCTCGCCGCACCCGGCCTGCTCGGCTAACGCAGGAAGCGGAAGGCTGCGACTATGGCCGCGTAGTCGTTTCACAATCAAAGCCCCGCGTCCCGGGATTCTTCTTTTGGCGAGAGCCGACCTATTAGAATAATGTCCGCTCTTGGCACAAAGCCGACATGAGCTAGTGCACTGCACATGTCCGCTTTAGGGGGTAAAGCGGACATAGCTCCCGCAGCGCAAAATGTCCGCTTTTGACCCAAAGCGGACATCGACGGGTGTCACGCCCGCCCCTTCCAGAGTGCTAGTTTGAGCCGCTACGATGCCTTCTCCTAGCCTCGGGGGAGGCAATGAGACGGCGCGACAAAACAGGCGGTAAACTAGTAAAGGCGCAACGCACCAAGACGTTGAAGCGTCGCAGTTCCTCGCCTTCTGTCCAGGAAACAGATGTCGCCCGGCTTAGCCGTGATCGAGCAGCAGGCCGCGACTGCCGATATCCTGAACATCATCAGCAACTCACCCACCGATACCCAGCCGGTATTCGACGCCATAGTGCAGCGTGGCCTGAAGCTTTTTCCGGACGCTCTCATCAGCCTCGCGCTTAGGTACGGCGATATGATTAATGCCGCGGCCGTCGCTGAGCGTGATCCCGAGCGCGCGGAAGCGTGGCGACGCACAATCTCCCGTACCCCCTTCACGCGGGAGTACATGCACGGTGCGGCCATGCTCGATTGCAGGATCGTGGACATTCCCGACGCGAGGAGTGCTCCGGCCGAATTGTCCGCAGGAGCCCGGAACTTCCTGACCAGCGGTTACCGCGCGATCACGATCACGCCCATGATGCGCCGCAATGAGGCGATCGGCCTGCTCAGCGTCGTGCGCCGTACGCC
>JBEVFG010000319.1:0-2831 GCA_040512415.1 Pseudolabrys sp.
CGTAACCAGCAGCTCGAGATGCAGCTCAAGCGCATGCAGGACGACACCGAGTATCGCTTCCAGCAGCTTGGCTCGAAGGGCAGTGCGCCGCCGCCTGCGCAGGCCGTGCCAGTGAATCCAGGAAATGCACCTGGCGGCCCGCCGGCCAATCCCGGCCGCCGCTCAGACGTCTTCGATCCATCGCAGCGTCCGAATGCGCCGGGCGCGCCGCGCGTCCTCGGCAATCAGGCGGCAATCGCGGTGCCCGAGCAAGGGCGCGACAGCGAACCGGTTGGCGCTCCGGGCGGTCGCGCGGCCGGCGCTCCGCTCGATCTCGCGACCATGGCCGGAAATAATGACTCGCCGCCTCCATCCCCGCCGCCTGGGGCCGTGGCTTCGGCCGGCGGCGCGCCGGTGCCGGCTCAGCCGCCGCAGGTCCGCAATGTTGGGCCTGCCGCCGCGGGCGGCCAGCAGCTTGCCACGCTGCCGCCGTCAGCGTCGCCGAAGGACGAATATGACATGGCCTATGGTTACGTGCTGCATAAAGACTACTCGCTGGCCGAGCAGGCGTTTCGCGATTTTCTGAAAAAGCATCCAAATGAGCGTCTCGTGCCCGATGCGAATTACTGGCTGGGCGAAAGTCTGTTTCAGCAACAGCGCTATCGGGACGCTGCGGAATCATTCCTGAACGTTTCGACCAAATACGAACAATCGGGCAAGGCGCCGGACGCGCTGTTGCGCCTTGGTCAATCGCTCGCAGCGATGAACCAGAAAGAAGCTGCATGCGCCACGCTCGCCGAGGTTGGACGCAAATTCCCGCGCGCCTCTGCCGGCGTAAAACGCGGGGTCGCGCAGGAACAGAAGCGTGCGCACTGCTGAGGCGAAAGCCGTCTCGGCGTCGGAAGTCACATCACTTTTTTCCGGGCTGCAATCTTTGCCCGTCCTCGTGCTCGCGGTATCAGGCGGGCCGGATTCCACTGCGCTCATGGTCATGGCTGCGCAGTGGCGCGATTCACTCGAGACCAAACCGAAGCTTGTCGCCGTTACAGTCGACCACGGGCTGCGGAAGGAATCCAAAGCGGAGGCGGCCGCCGTCGCGCGTCTCGCGCACAAGCTCGATATCGTGCATCGCACATCGCGCTGGACCGGCCGCAAGCCGAAGACCGGTCTGCAGGAAGCCGCCCGCCTGACGCGGTACCGATTGCTTGGCAAGGCCGCCCGCAGGGCAGACGCGACACATATTCTTACGGCGCACACGCTCGACGACCAAAGCGAGACCGTTCTCATTCGCATGAGCCGCGGCAGCGGTCTTACCGGTCTCGGGGCAATGCAAAGGATCTCCGCCGTGCCGCAAGACGAAGAGTTTTTTGTTGTTCGTCCGCTCCTGGAGATTCCAAAGGCTCGGTTGATCGCAACATTGAACGCCGCCGGAATTTCGTATGCCGACGATCCATCCAATCGCGATCCGCGCTTCACGCGTGCGCGCTTGCGCGGTCTGATGCATTTGCTTGCGGAGGAGGGTCTCGATGCCGCGCAGTTGGCCCGGCTCGCGCACCGGCTCAAGCGGGCGGACGTCGCTATCGAGAAAGCCGTCGAGCGCGCTGTCACGGAACTGTTCGTCGAATTGCCTGGTGCGCCTGCGATCGCGATTGAATCGCGGCGGTTTGCCGATTTGCCCGCGGAAGTCGCATTGCGTTTGCTTGGCCGGGCCGTCACCAAGGTCGGAGACGAGGGTCCAGTGGAGCTCGGCAAGCTCGAAGCGCTCAAAACCAGCCTCGATGAGGCCCAAAATAGCCCGAAAAATCGCTTCCGGCGGACTTTGGCGGGCGCAATCGTGACGCTTAAGGATCCGCAAATTCTCGTCGAACGGGCACCGCCGCGCCGTCGCAAGGTCTTAACCAAGCGCCGACCTGGCCGGCCGAATGATGCCAAAACACGCTAGAATATTAAGGCTTAAGGCCTTTTCATGGGGGCGGGCGCTGCCTACATTGGCTTTGCGAGTCCGACGTGAAGTCGCCACGAACCGGATGCATAGCAAATATCGTCGTGCGGGACGCGTGCGACGGGGTCAGGACGGGTGATGAACGCTAATCTACGAAATTTCGCGCTGTGGGTGATCATCGTCCTGCTGCTGCTGGCGCTGTTCACGCTTTTCCAGAACCCCGGCCAGCGTACGACCGCGCAAGATATTTCGTTCTCGCAGCTTCTGTCCGAAGTCGACCAGGGTCGCGTGCGCGACGTTGTGATCCAGGGCCCGGACATCCACGGCACCTTCTCGAATGGCACCAGCTTCCAGACCTATGCGCCGAACGACCCCGGTCTGGTGCAGAAGCTTTATTCGAAGGGCGTCGCGATCACCGCGCGGCCGCCGTCCGACAATGTTCCGTGGTTCGTCTCGCTGCTCGTTTCGTGGCTGCCTTTCATTGCGCTGATCGGCGTATGGATTTTCTTGTCACGTCAGATGCAGGGCGCGGGCGGCAAGGCACTCGGCTTCGGCAAATCGCGGGCGAAACTGCTCGCGGAGGCGCATGGTCGCATCACGTTTGAAGACGTTGCCGGTGTCGACGAGGCGAAACAGGATCTGCAAGAGATCGTCGAATTCCTGCGCGACCCCGGTAAGTTCCAGCGCCTCGGCGGACGCATTCCGCGCGGCGTGCTGCTCGTCGGCCCTCCCGGGACTGGCAAGACCCTGATCGCGCGTGCGGTCGCCGGCGAGGCGAACGTTCCGTTCTTCACCATTTCGGGCTCCGACTTCGTCGAAATGTTCGTCGGCGTTGGCGCCTCGCGCGTGCGCGACATGTTCGAGCAGGCCAAGAAGAACGCGCCGTGCATCATCTTCATCGACGAAATCG
>JBEVFG010000320.1:0-3510 GCA_040512415.1 Pseudolabrys sp.
GCGTCCTCGAATTGTTGCGGCGTCGCCATGCCGACCAGGATCGAGCCCATCGCCGGGTGCGACAGCGCGAACCGCGTGGCGGCTTCTGTCAGGCTGGTGGCGAACCCCTCCTCGACCAGCGGCATCAGGCGGCGGGCGCGATCGATATCGGCATCGTAGCTTATCGCCGAACCGATCGGCTCGGGCGCCGGTCCGGCAATCGGGTGTCGCGCGGCCGAACCCGACAGCGCGCCGCCGGCCAGCACGCGGATGCCCACGACGCCGACGCCGGCGGCCGTGGTCGCATCGAACAACCGGCCGTAATCCTGCGCCGGATAGCTCGCCGGCAATTCGCAAGCCGCCGATGGATTGAGCATGTTGTAGACGATTTGCGCGCTGTCGAAGACGCGCGCATCGATCACCTGATGCAGCGCTGCGGTATCGCCCAGCGCCGTGATCCCAAGGAAACGGATCTTGCCCTGCGCACGCAGGCGCTCGAACGCCGGCACGACGTCGTCGAGCACCTGGCGGACGCTGAGCGCCGGTCCGCCGCCTTGCGCGGTAATCGGATTATGCAGATGCAGGATGTCGACCCGGTCGAGCCGCAACCGCGCCAGACTGCCTTCGAGCGATGTTCTGATCGCGCCGTCAATGCGGCCGATCTCGCCGGCCAGCAACCGCACCTTGGTTCCGACGACGACATTGGCCGGCTTCAGGTTTTGCAGGATGCGGCCAAGGTTCCTTTCCGAATCGCCATTGCCGTACAGCACCGCCGTATCGAAGTAGTTGACGCCGGCGGCGATCGCCCGCGCGACTGTCCGCTCCTGGTCGTCGGCATCGCCACGCACCATCAATCCGCCCACCGCGCCGCACCCGAAGCCCAGCACCGAGAGCCGCATTCCCGTGCGCCCAAAGACCCGCAATTGCATCGCCGCTCTCTCCGGATGATCGGGCGATTATGCCGGGTTGCGCGACAGTCGCTCAACCTCGATTCGCCGCAATTCTTTTTCGACTGGTGCGACCCAAAGCAAAATAAATCTTGGCGATGGCGTGAAAGTCAATACGCTGTGTGCCAGCATGACGCCGGACGCCCGCATCAGCCTGTATCGGCCATACGGCCAAGCGTGGGCGTGCGAAATCAGTTGAGAGGCTGCGCGATGACCGATCTCTCCTTGAAGGCCGCTACTCCTGCATCACCCGCCCCGGATGCCGAGCCAAGTCTGAACCGGGTCATGGGCCCGTGGCTTCTCCTGCTGTTCATCGTCGGTGACATTCTCGGCACCGGCATTTATGCGCTCACCGGCCAGGTGGCCAACCAGGTGGGCGGCGTCGTCTGGCTGCCGTTCCTTGTCGCCTTCGTTGTGGCGCTGATCACGGCGCTGAGCTATCTCGAACTCGTCACCAAGTATCCGAAGGCCGCAGGCGCCGCGCTCTACACCCACAAGGCGTTCGGCATCCATTTTATCACGTTCATCGTCGCATTTGCGGTGATGTGCTCGGGGATTACCTCCGCTTCCACGGCCTCGCGGGCTTTCTCTGCAAACATGTCGAACGCGCTTGGCCTGGGCCTGTCCGGGTTCGGCATCACCATGACGGGTATCGTCTTCATGGCGATCGTTGCCGCGGTCAATTTCCGTGGTGTCGGCGAAAGCGTGAAGGCCAACGTTGTTCTGACCTGCGTCGAGCTGACCGGCCTCCTCATCATCATCGTCATCGGCCTGTGGGCGATCGGCCTCGGCCAGGGTGACGTTTCGCGTGTCATGCAGTTCAAGGCATCCGATTCCGGCGTGTTCTGGCCGGTGATTGCCGCGACCACGCTCGCCTTTTTCGCCATGGTCGGCTTCGAGGATTCCGTCAACATGGCCGAGGAATGCAAAGACCCGACACGGCATTTTCCAACCGTGCTGCTCGCCGGACTGTTGATCACCGGCGCAATCTACGTGCTGGTCTCAATCTCGGCAATCACACTGGTTCCGCCGGAGCAGCTCGGCGAAGGAGAGACGCCGCTGTTGAAAGTGGTGCAGGCCGGCGCGCCAAACTTTCCGCTCTGGATCTTCGGCTTCATCACCATGTTTGCGGTCGCCAACTCCGCGCTGATCAACATGCTGATGGCGAGCCGGCTGGTTTACGGCATGAGCCGCGAGCATGTGCTGCCGCCGGTGCTTGGCAAGGTGCATGCGACCCGGCGTACGCCCTATATCGCGATCGGCTTCACCACGTTGCTGGCGTTCGCGCTGATCACCTTCGTCGGCGAAGTGCCCGCGCTCGGCGGAACGACCGCGCTGCTTCTGCTCTGTGTGTTTACGGTGGTCAATATCGCGGTGTTGGTGCTGCGCAAGGATGGCGTCGCGCACGAGCATTTTCGCACGCCGACGATCCTGCCGGTGCTGGGCGCAATGACCTGCGCATTCCTGGCCGGGCCATGGACCGGTCGGGCGGTTGTCCAGTACCACGTCGCGGGCGTCCTGATCGCCATCGGGGTCGTGCTCTGGGTACTCACGACCCTGGTCAACCGCGCCCAAGGCGTCAAACCCGGCGAGCCGGACATGGAGACGATCGGCGGCAAGGGACCTGTGAACTAGCGGACTCCCCACGGCGACCGAGGCTTCCATCTTCGCTCTCGCGCAAGGTCGGATCATCCGCTCTGCGCGCTGATTGCATGCACGGACGGGTTTGTCGCCGGTGGCGGAGCCGTTGCGGTTCCCGAATTAACCCGCAGCGCGGACATAAAGCTTAAAAAATAAGCTTAAGAAAGGGCTTATGTTGCCTGGTTCATCAAACCAACTAACCATTTCATCAAAGCAACCAACCATGCAGTCGCATTTGCCTGCCCGCTCACATTTTCATTGAAGGAGCATTATCATGGAGCAGACAACCAAGTCACCGATCTTTGATACCATCGATCTCGAACGCGAGATCGAGGAAGAGTTTCGAAAGCATGACCGCGAAGGGCAGCCGACCGATTTCGCGCCGCTCTCCGTGCGCGCGCCTGACATGGCGATGCCCGACTATGTCGAGCATCGCGACGGCGCCACGGAGATCGGCCGGCTGTCGGCGGAAGCCGTCGTCCGCGAATACGAAGCGGCGGCCAAGGACATCGAGGCGCTCGGCGTCGAACTGGTCGAGAACGTCAGGCATTGCGAGGCCATGAACCGCGATTCGCTTGTCGTGATCGAGGAGCTCAAGGAAACCGCGGCGCGGTACCGTGCGGAGGCCAAGCGCGTCTTCGTGCAGATTGAAAACTACTCGCTGATGATGGCGGAGGTACGTAAAACCTGTGCAGTCATCAGGGAAAAGATCGCAGATCCCACCGCCGCTCAAAGCGAACCCGAAAAAGACGAGAACCCGGCCGCCAAGGAAGCCTGAGATCTGAGATCCGTCCCGCCGCCTCTCTCGATAGGCGTGAGGCTTTTATGACATTCCTATGCCGGCGGCCATCGGCTCCTCTCGATTTCATATGGCCGGCATGCCGATCTGTTACGTACGGTCGAAATCGCGACCGAACGGAACGGAGAGTGTGTCATGTCTGCA
>JBEVFG010000321.1:0-2795 GCA_040512415.1 Pseudolabrys sp.
AACCCGCCTGCCGATCAAACGGGGGCATGTAAGGAGGGCGCTATCATGGCCCGCACCGCCGCATTGCCGGCACTCAAGGCCGAATCCGGCCTTTCACACTATCTCGATGAAATCCGTCGGTTCCCTATGCTGGAACCGCAGGAAGAATACATGCTGGCGCGCAGCTGGCGTGAGCACGGCGATCGCGAAGCCGCGCACAAGCTCGTCACCAGCCATCTTCGCCTCGTCGCCAAGATCGCCATGGGCTATCGCGGCTACGGCCTGCCGATTTCCGAGGTCGTCTCGGAAGGCAATGTTGGCCTGATGCAAGCGGTCAAGCGCTTCGAGCCTGAGAAGGGGTTCCGTCTCGCCACCTATGCGATGTGGTGGATCAAGGCGGCGATCCAGGAATACATCCTGCGCTCATGGTCGCTGGTCAAAATGGGCACGACCGCGAACCAGAAGAAGCTCTTCTTCAACCTGCGCAAAGCGAAGAGCAAGATTTCCGCGCTCGAGGAAGGCGATATGCGGCCTGACCAGGTCCAGATCATCGCAAAGCGGCTCGGGGTCACCGAGCAGGACGTCGTCGACATGAACCGACGCCTTGGCGGCGATGCATCGCTCAATGCGCCGATCCGCGACGATGGCGAGAGTGGCGAATGGCAGGATTGGCTGGTCGACACCGCGCCGAGCCAGGAGCGCGTCCTCGCTGAAAGCGAGGAGAGCGACAATCGTCACCAGGCTCTTGTGTCAGCGCTCGATGTGCTCAATGAGCGCGAGCGGCGCATTTTCGAGGCGCGGCGGCTTGCCGATGATCCGATCACGCTCGAGGAACTCGCCGCGGAGTTCAATGTCTCACGCGAACGCGTGCGCCAGATCGAGGTCCGCGCTTTTGAGAAAGTGCAGAAAGCGGTGAAGAGCAGAATGGCCGCAATGGAGAAGCCGACTGAAGCGCCGGCAGTCACGGCGCACTAAGCGTC
Organism: Pseudolabrys sp.; assembly: GCA_040512415.1. Lineage (GTDB taxonomy): Bacteria > Pseudomonadota > Alphaproteobacteria > Rhizobiales > Xanthobacteraceae > Pseudolabrys. The sequence continues at coordinate 960 of JBEVFG010000321.1, forward strand.
TTCACCGAATGCAAAAATGGCCGGGCCCTGCCCGGCCATTCTGTTTTAGCTGCCACGGACAAACGATCTATTGCCCCCACGCGCGGAAGGCTTCCTCGAAGGCGCGCGTGCCCGGCGTTCCTTTTTCCATGGCGAGGATCGCACGCTTGCCGCTGGTGTAGACCAGCGGGATGTCGAACCAGTCCCGCTCCTTCAGCAGCTGTATATTGCGCTGCACGTCGACATCGACCGCCGAGAGACCGATCAGGAAATATCCGTTGGTGACTTTGACCGCGAGACCGGCGAGCGGGACGCCGCGCGCCTGTTCGTTCTGTTTCATCAGAACGCCGGGTACGTTGTTGATGCCACCCTCCGGAAAATCAGCCGGCAGCGTGAACATGATCTCGATCGTATGACTCGCGGGCAGCGCCTTGTCGGTGTTGCGCCGGAGCGACCATGTCATGCGCAGCTTGCGCTCCGGTATCTCGATGTCGGCGCGAATGGCCAGTTCCGGAGCGAGACCCGGTCCCGGCGATATAGTCTCCGTGCGCCAAAGCGCCGAGCCGACATAGCGTTTGCCCTGCGGATCGCTGGGATCCTCATCATATAACACTACTTTCTGCGCCACCGCCGCGGCGGGTGCGTTCGCCGTATTGGGCGACGCCGTGCCCGACTGGCCGATACGATCGGCAATTTTCGGGCGAACCGCCGGTTGGGTCGCATCTTTCGGTTTCTGCTCAGGCTGTGAACGGAATTGCGCCACCATCGTCCCGATGGTGTGGCGCTGCCAGTAGACGGCGCCAGCAATGCCCGCCACCACCAGCAAAATCACGGCGACCTTGATTAACCCGACATAAGACCGTGCGGGACGCGTATAGATATCGTCATCATCGTAAGCGGGACGCGATGACGGCGCTGCGCGAGGCGCGGGCGGCGGCGCCTCATCGGTAAGCGTAGGTTCGCTAACCGGCGCAGGTTCGGTTGAAATGTGGGGCTCGATGCGTGGGGGCTCAACGGGCATCGCCTCATATGTTGCGTGCGCGGCGCGTTTGGCCTCCGCCGACGCACTGCCGAGGCCCTCGGCCTCGGCAACGGTCTCGCGGAAATCGCGCAAACCACGATCGCGCAGCGAAGGCTCTTCGGGCTCGGGGGTGTCGGCGCGCACGCGCTTCGCCGTTTCGGCTTCAACCTTGCGGATCGCTTCTTCAAGCGCCAACCGCTCGCGGGTGATGTCGGGTTCCTCAAGCGCCGGCTGGACGCCGCGCAGCTGATTGACGAGCGCCACGCGCGCGCGGTCATACAGAGCGCGTCGGTTCTCGCCTGTATTTTTGTCCAGGCCGCTGACGGCCCTGGCGATTAGAGGATAATAGTCAGCCATTGCGCCTTATTCGCCGGTGCATGATGGCATCCGAATCGCGAACTCTCCCTAGGATAATCATGCTTGGCCCCGTTCGTGTCTTTTTTCGGCAATCATAGCTCAAACGGATTCTTCATCAGGATAGTGTCCTCACGCTCAGGGCTCGTCGACAGCAGCGCGACCGGGCAACCGACCAATTCCTCGATGCGCCGCACATATTTTATGGCCTGCGCCGGCAGTTGCGCCCAAGACCGCGCCCGGGCCGTCGGTTCCTTCCAGCCATCGATCGTTTCATACACCGGCTCGGCCCGCGCCTGAGCCTGCTCCCCCGCCGGAAGATAATCGATCTCGCGGCCATCCAGCCGGTAGCGCACGCAAACCTTGATTTGGTCGAAGCCATCGAGGATGTCGAGCTTGGTGAGCGCGAGGCCGTCAATTCCGCAGGTCAGCACAGCCTGCCGCACGAGCACGGCGTCGAACCAGCCGCATCGGCGGGCGCG
>JBEVFG010000322.1:0-3544 GCA_040512415.1 Pseudolabrys sp.
CCGGGTAAGCAGCCGGTCACCCCGCGTGCGCCCTGGCAACGGCTCGATATCCCCGAAGGCGGATTCCTGCCGGTCAAATTTCTCAAACACATCGCCGAACGCGGTGCTCCGGCGGGCACGCCGCCGTTCGTGCAGAACTGGCAGCGCGATTTCGACTATCTCTATCTGATCGGGCCATCGATCCCGAACCCGATGCCGGACCGGCTCGAGTTCGTCATGGGAGCGCCCCGATTCGCCTTATATCTGGTCCGGAAATAGCCGCAGCCGCCTGTAACCGATTGCCGCCGCAGCATTTTTGCGGACGCAAAAGCTATTATTGCGATGCAACATAATATACGCCAGATTGTTATAGGCAGGGAGGATTAATCGATGCCGGCAGTCGCCAAAGCGCGGGGGGTGACTCCGCTCAAAGACCTCTACGAGATCGGTGAGATTCCACCGCTCGGGCATGTGCCGGAGAAGATGCACGCATGGGTCATTCGCAAGGAGCGGCACGGACCGCCCGACAAGTCGTTCCAGCTCGAGGTGGTGCCGACCTGGCCGATCGGTGACGATGAAGTGCTCGTCTACGTGATGGCGGGCGGCGTCAATTACAACGGCGTCTGGGCCGGCCTCGGTATTCCGATATCACCGCTCGACGGCCACAAGCATCCATTCCACATCGCCGGCTCCGATGCCTCCGGCGTGGTGTGGGCCGTCGGCACCAAGGTCAAGCGCTGGAAGGTCGGGGACGAAGTCATCGTCCATTGCAATCAGGATGATGGCGACGACGAGGACTGCAACGGCGGCGATCCGTTGCTCTCGCCATCGCAGCGCATCTGGGGCTACGAGACTCCGGACGGATCGTTTGCACAGTTCTGCCGCGTGCAGTCACGCCAGCTGATGCCGAAGCCGAACCATCTCTCGTGGGAAGAGTCGGCATGCTACACACTTACGCTTGCGACCGCGTATCGGATGCTGTTCGGGCATCCTCCGCACACGCTCAAGCCCGGCGACAACGTTCTGGTGTGGGGCGCCTCCGGCGGCCTCGGCGTGTTCGGTGTCCAGCTTGTTGCTGCGTCCGGCGCCAACGCCATCGGGGTTGTCTCGGACGAGTCGAAGACTGAATACGTTCTCAACCTCGGCGCCAAGGGCGTCATCAACCGCAAAGATTTCAAGTGCTGGGGACAGATGCCGGCGGTTAACTCGCCGGAATTCGGCGAGTGGACGAAAGAAGCGCGCCGCTTCGGCAAAGCGATCTGGGAAATTACCGGAAAACGCGATGTCGATATCGTCTTCGAGCATCCGGGCGAACAGACATTTCCAGTGTCATGCCTTGTCGTCAAGCGCGGCGGCATGGTTGTCTTCTGTGCAGGAACGACGGGCTACAATCTCACGTTCGATGCACGCTATGTGTGGATGAGACAGAAGCGCATTCAGGGATCGCATTTCGCGCACCTCAAGCAGGCCTCGCACGCAAACCAGTTTGTGCTTGAGCAGCGCATTGACCCCTGCATGAGCGAAGTCTTCCCGTGGGAGAACATTCCGCTCGCTCACGTGAAGATGTGGAAGAACCAGCATCCGCCCGGCAACATGGCGGTGATGGTGAACGCGCCGCGCACCGGCTTGAGAACTTTCGAGGACGCGCAGGAGGCCGGTCGCTAGCTGGTTTTTTTGCGCGCCTGGGAAATCGTCGAGTTCAATTCTCCGCCGTAGATAAAGATCGACGCGCAGGCGTAAAGGAAGACCAGCGCGATCATTGCCGACGCAAGCCCGGCGTACATCGATACGTAGGCAAAGGCGTAATTGGCGAGATAGCGGCCGAAGGCTGCTCCCGTAATAAGCCACAACAGCATCGTGGCGATGATTCCCGGCGCAATCTCACCCAGCGAGCGCCGGCCTGCCGGCAGCCACAGATGCACGATCATCAGGGCAACCACGAGCACAGCCGCCGCTGACGAATAGCGCGCGAACGTGATCCGGTCGGCGAAGGGCTCGAGCGCCGGCACATACTGAATCAGCTTTGCGAGGATCAATGGCGCCAGCACGACGAGGAATGAAAAAGCAAGGATCGCGACTGCGCCAATCAGAACGTAAATGATGGATTCGATGCGCAGCAGCCACCACGCGCGTGGCTCCTTCACGCCGTAGGCGCGGTTGAGACCGATCCGCAGGCTCTCGACGCCGCTCGACGCGAAGTAGAGTGCGAAAAGAACACCGAGGGTAAGGACGTCGCCGCGGGTCGAGGTGAGGACGCCGGTGATGTCGAGCGCGATCGGAGCGGCGACTTCCCTGGGCCAGGCCTCGAGCAAAAGGCGCGCGGCTTCGTCCGCGAGTTCCTTCGAACCGAGAAAAAATCCGGCGAGCGCCGTGACCACGATCAGGAACGGGAACAGCGCCATCAACGTCGACAGTGCGATATGGCTCGCGATCGCCCAGCCGTCGTCGTCGGTGAAGTGCCGAAAGGCGTCGCCCGCAATTCGCACTGTCCGTCTCAATGCGCTCAAAGGATTGCTCCCTACAGGCCTTGCGCCTTTCAGATCATCCATCGGCGCTGGCTTTGCAAGGCCGGTATCGGCCTCGCCGCGCGAGGCGGAATCTAGGCAGCCTGCACGTTGGTCAGGAATTGCCGGACCTGGGCATCGAGACCTTCAGCTTCGATGGCGACCGCGTCGGCAAGATCCTTGACGTCGGAGGCCGTAGACCGTGCGTCTGTCGTGACGCCCGCCACCCGGCTCATTGCCTCCGCGCCGACGCGAGCCTCACCCGAGGCACGATTGACGCCTTCGGCAATCGAAGCGACCGCGGAATTTTGCTGATCCACGGTGGCTGCCACCATCGTGGCGATCGCCGACATTTCGCGGATGATGGCGTCGACTTGCCCGATGGCTTGCGACGCATCGGCCGCCGCCGACTGAATTGAGCCGATCTGCTCCGCGATTTCCTCTGTCGCCCGGGCGGTCTGCCCGGCAAGCGACTTCACTTCGGCGGCAACGACGGCAAAGCCTTTGCCGGACTCGCCGGCGCGCGCCGCCTCGATCGTTGCGTTCAGCGCGAGCAGATTGGTTTGCCCGGCGATTGCCTGAATAAGCCCGACCACCTCTCCGATGCGGGTGGCCGCAGTGCCGAGCTGCGACATCGTCGTGACGGTGCGTTGCGCCTCAGAGACGGCGCGTCCTGCGACGTCGGTCGACTTCGCTGCCTGTGCGGCAATTTCGCCGATCGAAGCGGCAAGCTCTTCGACCGAGCTGGCGGCTGCCGTGACGTTCTCGGAAGCGGCGGTCACACGGCTCGTCGCAGTGTCAGCTTCAGAAGAGACGGTATCCGCCGCCTTGTTAAGATCGGACGAGCTCATTTCCAGCTTCATCGACGCGCCACGAAGCTTGCCGAGCGCGCTTTCGACGGAATGCTTGAACTGTGAAATCGTCGACGCGATCACCTCGCTGCGTTGCTCGCGCGCACGGCCCGCCTCACTCTGCGTTTGCGCCAGCCGTTCTCGCTCGATCATGTTGTCGCGGAATACGATGACGGTGCGCGCCATGTCGCCGATCTCGTCGCGGGCGCT
>JBEVFG010000323.1:0-4121 GCA_040512415.1 Pseudolabrys sp.
GGCGATTTCTTTGCGGCATCGGTCGCGATCTTGACGATGCGGGCATGAGCGTGCGGCGAGCGGACATAGGCCACGTGCGCCATGCGCGGCAACACGACGTCGCTGACATATTGACCGCGGCCCTGCGTCAGCCGCTGCAGATTCGGGCGCGGCACCGAGCGGCCGATATATGAATTCGGTCGATCGAGGGCACTTAAGACGGGCGGGGAGTCATCGACGATTTTCATAGGTGTGCAGCCTCACAGGAACCGGGTCGGCCACAGAATCGTGCGCCACATGTGCGCTGATGGACTGTTGTCGAGGCCAAGGCCTTCCTTCGGCTGCCTGAAATTGCGGCCGATGATGTCCACGAAGTCGTCGAGGTTGACCTTGGCATTCGGGTCGAACGAATAAATGTCGTTCACGCAAATAAGGCGCGAGGTCATGTACCATTTGTGTGCCCGCGCACGCTTGTACTCCTCGACGATATAAGGCTCCGGCTGGTAGTCGGGCCCGAACAGCTCCCTGTAGAGATCAGGATAGCCATAGCCGACCGACTCGTCGGGGAAGAAGCGTAGCGCCTGGTGTGTCTTCACGGCCCAGGCCACTTCCTCATCGACATAAGGTTCGATCATCTGCGCCCCCCAATAGCCATGGTCGCAGCGAATGAAACTGACGATGGCAATGTCGTGCAGCAGACAGGCGAGCACCACTTTTTCCGGTTGTCCTCCCTTAAGGGCGTGCGTGGCGCTCTGCAGAAGATGTGCGGTGGACGCGAAGCGGTGGCGGAAGTAGTCCGCAAGCGTCGGCTTCTCCGGCATCGGCGGCAGCCGCGGGTCGTCGCCCATCAGGAAAAACTTGCCCGGATGCTTTGCCTTCATGTCAGGGCTGGTATCCATCTTCACTTCGCCGTCCATCAGATGCGCGATGGTCGACTTGGTGATGATGCGTTCCATCTCGTGCATCTTTTCTTCTTCGAGCTCGTCGGCGCGTTCGGACATCGATAGCGGATGAGTGTGCTCATTCATGGCTACCTTCCTTTCGCCCGCCCCTGCGCCACCGCTTCAACTGCATCGACGATCGCGTGATAGCCGGTGCAGCGGCAGTAATTGCCCGACAGATGCTCGCGGATTTCGTCCCGGCTCGGCACTTTTTTCGCGCGTTTCAGCAGGTCCTGGGCCACGGTCAGCATGCCGGGAGTGCAGAAGCCGCACTGCAGCGCATTGCGTTGCTCGAAGGCCGCTTGCAGGTCCGCCACCTCGCCGGAGTCGGACATGCCCTCGATGGTTTCCACCTTGGCACCATCGCATTGAACGGCCAGCATCAGGCACCCGCGCACGATCTCGCCGTCGACACGCACGGTGCAGGCACCGCACACACCGTGCTCGCAGCCGACATGGCTCCCGGTGAGAGACAGGTCGTCGCGCAAGTAGTCGACCAGCGTCTTGCGCGCGTCGACGCGACCTTGCACGCGTTCGCCGTTGACTGTCAGGGAAATATCGATGGCGCGGTTGCTCATGCCCGCGTCCCCATCAATTGCTTCGCGACACGGCGGAGCAGGACACCTGCCAGATGCTTCTTCGTCTTCGCCGTCGCCTGCACGTCGTCATGCGGATCAAGGTCGAGCGCTTTGACCGCCGCGTCGACATCGCCGGCGGCAAGCGCCGCTTCGGCTTTCTTCGCACGGACCGGCGTATTGCCAACGCCGAAATAAGCGAGCCGCACGTCGGCCAGCCCTTTGCCGGTGGCGCGCGCGCTCGCTGCCAGACCGACAATCGCGTAGTCGCCGTGACGGCGTGCCAGCTCGGCGAAGCCGACGCGTGTGGACTTGTCGGCGGCAGGAATACGTACGGCGGTGATCATTTCCTGCGGGCGCAGGGCGGTTTCGAACAGGCCCTTGAAGAAAGCGTCGGCTTTTACTTTGCGCTTTCCGCGCGGGCCCGCGATGTCGATCTCGCCGCCGAGTGCCAGTAGGCAAGCCGGCAACTCGGCCGCCGGATCCGCAAAGGCGATGGAGCCGCCGAAGGTGCCGCGGTTGCGGATTGCCGGATGGCCGATATGCGGCATCGCAAGCGCGAGCAGGGGTGCATGCTTTGCGACCACATCCGAATGCTCGACCTGAGCATGGCGCGCCAGCGCGCCGATCTCGACATACTTGCCCTTCTTGGCGATGCCGTTGAGGTTCTTGATGCCGTTGATGTCGATCAGCAGATCGGGTGCCGACAGCCGCATATTGAGCGTGGCGATCAGGCTCTGCCCGCCGGCGAGCAGCCGCGCATCATCCTTGTGCTTGGCGAGGAGCGTGACCGCTTCCTTGAGCGTTTTCGCCTTTGTGTATGCAAATGGCGCCGGCTTCACGTCTCCTCCCCATTTTTTCTTATTCTGACCGGTAACGCGGGCAGGTCAATGCGGCCTGGTACGGCTAGGAAATCGATTTCACGATGTCGATCGCGCGGCGCAACAGTGTTTCCGACGCCTCCGGGGTGCGGAATGCCGCGTGCGCGGACAGCGTCACGTTTTCGAGCTTTGTGAGCACATGATCGGGCGGCAGCGGTTCGTTGTGGAAGACGTCGAGACCCGCATGGCGAATGTGCCCGCTTTTGAGCGCGGCGATCAACGCGGCCTCATCGGCCAGCGCACCACGCGCGGTATTGATGTAAATCACACCCTTCTTCATGCGCGCGATCCGCTCGGCGGAGAGAAAACCGCGGGTCTCGTCGCCGAGGGTCAGGTTTATCGACACGATGTCCGCGCGCGCGAGCAGGGTGTCGATGTCGACCAGAGGCACTCCGATCTCCGGATGCTTTGTGCGATTCCAGCCAATCACGCTCATGCCCATACCTTTGCCGATGCGCGCCACTTTGCGGCCGATGCCGCCGAGTCCGATAACTCCCAGGGTTTTACCCAGCAGTTGGACGCCTTCGTGCGGGATCCATACGCCGCGGCGCACCTCGCGATCCATTCGCGCAAGATCGCGCGCGCACGCCCACATCAGGGCGACGGTGTGTTCGGCGACCGCGGTATCACCGTAGCCTTTGATGATGTGCACCTTGATGCCACGTTCGTTGAGTTCGGCGACGTTCATATAGCTCGCCGGTCCCGTGCCCAGGAAAACGATGTGCTTGAGTTCCGGACATTGCGCGACCAGCGGTGTCGGCATGTAAGAATGGTCGTCGATTGCGATGCCGTAGCCGCCGATGATGCGCGGCAGTTCATCACGGGCGAATGCCTTGCGGTTGACATCGATGGGGGGATCGTCCGCCCGGACAACGCTCTCCCAAACGGGAGCAAGCTGGTCGTTGCAGTCGAGGAAAATAGTTTTCATCGGAATCTCGCCCTGGCGTAGTGAAACGGAAGGAAAATCGCAAGCGTTGACGGGTTCTGCGGCGCAGATTAGATGCACCGGTCGCCGGCCCAAGATAATGTAGTGGGGCAATGAGTAAAGATCACAAAGCCGTCTGCGTCGTCGCCTGGCCGGCCGGTCATTCGCGCTCGCCGCTGATTCACAACTATTGGATCAAGCAGCATAAGCTCGACGCCGAATATCGGCGCGAGGCGGTGCCGCCCGACAAGTTTGCCGCGTTTGTCGGGGACCTGTACGGCAACGGCTATGTCGGTGCGAATATCACCGTGCCGCACAAAGAGGCCGCGCTGGCATTATCGGAGCCGGATGACCGCGCGCGCGCGGTCGGTGCGGCCAACACGCTTTGGTACGACGACGACACGTTGCGATCGACCAATACCGACGTCGAAGGCTTTCTTGCCAATCTTGACGTGGCGGCACCGGGATGGGACCGCGGCCTCGAGACCGCCGTCGTGCTCGGCGCTGGCGGTGGCGCGCGCGCGGTGGTGTTTGCGTTGCTCCAGCGCGAGGTCGGCCGCGTCTATGTAATCAACCGCACGCGCGATCGGGCGCAAGCGCTGAAGAAGAAATTTGGTGCACGCGTGCATCTCGCGGGCTGGAATGAAACCACCGGTCTGCTCGGCGGTGCCGGAATACTGGTCAATACGACCACATTGGGGATGGTCGGGCAGCCGCCGCTGGAGATCAATTTGCGCTGCCCGGCCTCGCTTGTCGTGGCCGATCTTGTTTATGCGCCGCTGGAGACGAGACTGCTGGCGTCGGCGCGCGCGCGGGGCCT
>JBEVFG010000324.1:0-2580 GCA_040512415.1 Pseudolabrys sp.
AAGCCGGACCTTGGTGAAGCATGGCTTCTTATCGCGCGCTATGGAAGTCATCAAACGTGGTGCGACAAATCCTGTCGCGAGCACCTTACCCGGCGCAGATTGCGGCGACGACCGTCATTGCCGTCATGACCTATTGGCCGCTCGCATCTTACCGCAGGCACTCATTTTACGTAATGCGCACCGATGCCTTCGACCGGTTCTGCACGCGGCTGGAACAGCGGTTCACGCGCGTGCAAATCACCGACATGCTGCGCGCGGCCGACTTCGATGACATCAGGTTTTCAGAGCAAGAGCCGTTCTGGGTCGCGGTCGCGATCAAACGGCAGTCATGAACAGCTTTGCGTCCTCAACAATTTATTCGTCTTGATGCGTCCCACCGTCTTTGCGAAAAAATACCTGCTGCGGTGGTGGAAGGCAACTTATGTCTGATCAGATGACGGTCTCGCTGCTGGCCGCGACCGCGCCGCCAAAACATCAACTGGGCACGGGGCAAGTACGGGCGTCTGTGCAGTTTCCCAGTGAGAAGTTTGTGTTCGCGGCGTCTTCTAGTGCTTCGTCGGAAACCATGAAGGCAAGGATGATCTCTTCTTCTGTCTGTTCTCGTTCCATTATGGCGTGTGCCTGTACCCTGGTGTGTGCTCGGCGGTTTCCACCGGAAGCGCTTCTTTGTGGCCCGTTGTAACATGGATCGTGGCTCGGAAAATGCGATTACGGCACACCAGCGCGCCGTGAACATGCGTCCGCAATCTTTCGGCATGGTCCCGGGAAAAGCGGGTCAGTTGGGCTTCAGGAAAGCGAAATCGCAGCCTTGATCGGCGCCGAGGATTTCCTGGGCATATAGGCGAGAGTAACCGCGTGCAGGCACCGGCACTTCGCGTTTTGAGTCCGCCGCACGGCGCTTGAGTTCCGCGTCATCGACGAGAAGGTCGATGCGTTTCTGCTTGACCGAAAGGCGCAGGCGATCGCCGTTCCTCACGAGCCCGAGCACCCCGCCCGATGCGCTGTCGGGCGTGACATGAAGGACGATCGTGCCGAATGCGGTGCCGCTCATGCGGGCGTCCGACACGCGCACCATGTCCTTGATGCCTTTTGACGCGAGCTTCTTGGGAATCGGCAGATAGCCGGCCTCGGGCATGGCCGAGGCGGAATGCGGGCCGGCATTCTGCAGGACAAGGATATCCTTGGCGTCAACGTCCAGCTTTGGATCGTCAACACGGGCGGCAAGGTCCTCGAGCGACGAGAAGACAACGGCTTTGCCCTCGTGCTCGAACAGATTTGCATCGGCGGCCGAACGCTTGAGGATCGCGCCTTGCGGCGCGAGATTGCCGAACAGCGCCACCAGTCCTCCGTGCGGCTCCAGCGGCTTCTTGCGCTCGGCGACGATGGTGCGATCCACCCATTCGTCACCTTCGTGCGCAAGCCGCTCGCCGAGCGTTTCTCCGGTCACGGTCTGGCAATCAAGGTGCAACAGATCCTTCAGCTCGCGCAGCAGCGCACCCATGCCGCCCGCGGCGAAGAAATCCTCCATATAGCCGTTACCGACCGGCTTGAGATTCACCAGAACGGGAGTCGTATCCGACAATTCATTGAGCCGCTGCAAAGAGACCGGCACTCCGGCGCGCCCCGCAATTGCTGTCAGGTGAATGACAGCATTGGTCGAGCCCCCGACGGCCAGCAGGACGCGCAGCGCGTTCTCGACGGACTTCTGATTGACAATCTTGTCCGGCGTTAGCTGTGAGCCGATCAGCTTCACCGCGGCAGCGCCGGTTGCCTCGGCCGCGCGCAGCCGGTCGGCATGCACGGCCGGAATTGCCGCCGTCCCCGGCAAAATCATGCCAAGCGCTTCAGCGATGCAGGCCATGGTCGAAGCGGTGCCCATGACGGCGCAGGTGCCGGCGGTCGTCGCGAGACGCCCTTCGACTTCCGAAACTTCATCGTCGTCAATCTTTCCGGCGCGGTATTGCGCCCAGAAGCGGCGGCAGTCGGTGCAGGCGCCCAGCCGCTCGCCGCGATGGCGGCCGGTCATCATCGGGCCGGCGACCAGCATGATTGCCGGCTTTGCCGCGGACACCGCGCTCATGAGCTGGGCCGGCACGGTCTTGTCGCAACCGCCCATCAGCACGACCGCATCCATGGGCTGCGCGCGCACCATCTCCTCGGTGTCCATCGACATCAGGTTACGGAATTTCAGGCTGGTCGGATTGAGGAAGACCTCGCCGAGCGAGATCGTTGGAAACTCGATCGGCAGCGCGCCGGACGCCAGCACGCCGCGCTTCACCGCCTCCAGCAGGTCCGGGAAGTGCCGATGGCAATTGTTGAAGCCTGACGGCGTATAGGCAATGCCGACAACCGGCTTCTCCAGCATCGGCCGCGAATAGCCCATCGACTGCGCGAAGGACCGACGCAGATACAGCGAGAAGTCGCGGTCGCCATAATTGGTCAGGCCGCTGGCGATGCCTGTGGGTTTTTTGCTCATGCCGACACTTTTTGCAGCCGCGCGAGCCAGGATGCAAGCCGCCGGCATAGGGGATTTGCGATGAACTGCTCCGACAATGCCGGATAGCGCTGTTGCGCCCAAAC
>JBEVFG010000325.1:0-4621 GCA_040512415.1 Pseudolabrys sp.
GCGAGTGAGTTGTCGTGGCCGGATGAATGGCGAGCGAGCGGGCATCGCCGATGTTTGCGACATGATAGAGCAGCTTCAGGCTGTCGATGAATTTGCGGCCGGCCTCTTTGCCCTTTTTAAGCTCGAAGCCTAACAGCGCGCCATAGCCGCCCTTCAAATAGGCGTCCGCGCGGCGTTTGTTCTCGCCCGTCATCAGGCCGGGGAAAATAACCTTGCTTACTTTTGGATGCTTTGCCAAGTAGTTCGCAACGGCAATCGCGTTGCTGCAATGCTGCCGCATGCGCAAAGCCACCGTCTCCAAGCCCTGGATGAACATAAAGGCATTGAACGGCGACATCGCCGCACCGATGTCGCGCAGCAATGTCACGCGCGCCTTTATGATGTAGGCAATCGGCCCGAGCGGTTTGACGGCCTGCGTCCACACGGCACCGTGGTAGCTCGGGTCGGGCGTGTTCAACATTGGAAAGCGGTCGGCGTGCTTTTCCCAGTCAAAATTACCGCCGTCGACGACGATGCCACCGATCGACGTGCCATGACCACCGATGTATTTGGTGGTCGAATGCATGACGATGGCGGCGCCGTGCTCAATCGGCTTGCAAAGCACCGGGCAGGCGGTGTTGTCCATGATGAGCGGGATGCCCATTTCGCGGCCGATTTTGGCGACCTCTGCGATCGGGAACACAGCGAGCTTGGGATTGGGCAAAGTCTCGCCATACCAGCAGCGAGTCCGCGCGTCGCTCACTTTGCGGAAATTTTCCGGATCCGCGGGATCGACGAACCGGCATTCGATGCCCATGGTGCCCATGGTGTTCTGGAACAGGTTCCAGGTCCCGCCATAGATGTCGGTCGAGCAGACAAAATTGTCCCCGGCGTGACTGATATTCTGCACAGCGAACAGCGAGGCGGCCTGTCCGGAGGCAACCGCTAAAGCGGCGACACCGCCTTCGAGTGCAGCCACGCGCTCCTCCAGCACGGCCTGCGTCGGGTTCATGATGCGCGTGTAGATATTGCCGAACTCTTTGAGCGCGAACAGATTGCCGGCATGTTCGGTCGAATTAAACTGGTACGACGTGGTCTGGTAGATCGGCACGGCAACAGCCGTGGTGGCCGGATCGGACCGGTATCCGGTATGCAGGACAATCGTTTCTGCGTGCTGACTGGTCGTCGGCATGAAGCTCCCCCGCTCGGTTGGCTTTCTGGTCTGTTGTCGTGTCGTCAATGACAGTAAGCAATACGGCACACACAATTCAATCGCACGCTGTTTTTCTATTGCGCGTTCACCCAGCTGTCCGATCCGGTGACCTTGACCGACACATTCGAAAGGGAAACTCGCACCGGCTTACCGTCCGCTGTGCCACGATGATCCAATGAGATCAGGAGCGGGCCCGCTTTCTTGTAGTCGGCCCAGGTCGCCATCAAGAGCTTGGGCCTTTTTTGTGTGCCTGGTCCGCCTCCGTGATAGACAAATTCCTCAATCCTGTTGTCCGCACCGACGTAGAGTTCCCAGGTGTCGCCGGGTGCGTAGCCGCCTTCCGATGGATATTTCACCACGACCCGCTTCGCGGAACCGTTCCCCAGCGGCAGTTTTTGCGTGCCGTCATCGGTGACAGTGGCGCTGCCGTCCCAGGAAAAATGCAGCACGAGGAGCAGCCAGTAATTGTCGTTGCTGAAAGCTGGATCGATTTCATTCTTCACGGCGTCGGATTGGCTGCCGAGCTGCGAACGCGCGTACGTCACCTTCACCAGTTTGCCGTCATTATCTTTGCCTTCGTAGGAAATCAGGTCCGTCTTTGGTTCCCATTCCCAGCTGCGAGAAAGATTCAGTCCGGGGAGCTCGAGGTTAAATGTGTAGCGGATTTTCTCAACCTGGCCGAAAGACTCAAATCCATAGGCCTTGAACATTTGCTGGAAAATTGGCGGGCGCTCCTGCGCTTGCGAGGTCGCCGCAAGGACCAGTACTGACGCCGTGAAAGCCAAAAGGCGTATCATGTTGAGACGAGCGAACCCGACAAAACAGCAGCAGGCATGGTTGAACTCTTCGGAGCTTCTGATCGCATCCATTGCTGAAATCTCCTTTACGCGTGCGTTTGCGGAATCCATACGAGGGTTTGCTATTGCGACAGCTGGATTAGCCCGCCAGTGCGGCCAGGCGTGTAATCGTATTGCCCGGCGCGCGACGGCGGATCAGTTCATCAAGGCCGAGGCTGCGGCCGGCGGCATAGACCGCGAACTGCACATGCACGATCGCAAGAAACATGTAGTTCCATGGCCATTCGGCCGGATGGCGGTAGAGGCCGAGCCAGAGGTGAAGCGAGTAGGCTGCGGCAACAATCGCCACGAGGCGCACGCTGAGGCCGAGCATGAGCGACACTGCGAACGCCAGCTCAGCCAGGAATACGAGCGGATCGATGACATTGATGAACGGCAAGTATAGGCTTTTGACCAGCTCCCGGTGAAAGGCGAATGCCGCGTGCTCGCCCATCTGCCCGGTCCAATACTGGAACCCACCGGAGACCGGTAACGGCAGCTTCCACAGGCAGCCCTGAAACCACTGCGCACCGATCAGCAGGCGGCAAATCCAAATGATCGCGTGGCTGGCGCGGCGCTGCTCCGAATTTTCTGACCAGTTCTTGAAGGCGATCCAAACGCTCGCGAAGAGCAATGCCCAGAACAGCGCCACCATGACATATTGGAAGATGCCCAGTGCACGATGATCGTCTGTCGCTCCTATCAGAAACAGCCACGCGTCGAAGAACGGGTTCGTCCGCATCGGTCTCTCCCCGCTGACAGTAGATCTCTGTAGCCCTGTGGCGCGGCATCGAGCTTATTGGCTCCTGCCATGTTGGCCAAGCGCTCACACCAAGCCGGCCATCCAGCACACTCGATCGTGAACAGGGCATTTGATCGACGTGTAGGTACCGCCCCCATGACTGTCGTTAGCCGGGCTTGTCGGACGTCGGTGAGAACCGCTACCAATATCGGCAAACTACATGGTTCAACAGGTCGGGCGCTGATGTCGGCTAACCGCGGTGGAGTCCCGCCGATCCTCGCGCAAAAGCATTACTGCGCACCGTCGGCGTTTACACCGGAAAATCTGCTGCGCGAGGCGCGCCGGCAGAAGCGAATTGCCGATACCAGCATTCCCGCCATCTGCATCCTAGACCCCGACGGCGACATGCTGCGCCATTTGCTTGCCCGTGGTGAGGCCCGGCTTGAGCCGGCATGGGCGTGCTATCACACACAGCTGTTTTCTTTCAGTCGCGGCGGGATCAATTTCGGAATTGTAGGGTGCGCTGTCGGCGCCTCATTTGCCGTACTTATCGCCGAGGAAATGTTCGCATCGGGCTGTAAATTACTGATCAGCGTGACGTCCTCTGGCCAAATCGTGCCCGTACGTCCGCCGCCTTATTTCATCTTGATAGAACGCGCACTGCGTGACGAAGGCACGAGCTATCACTATGTGGCTGCGTCTGAGTATTCCCATGCCAACGCTGCATTGATCGCAGCGCTCGATGGCGCATTCGGCAAGTTGCCAGTGCCAGTCCTTACCGGCGCCACCTGGACAACCGATGCTCCGTTCCGCGAGACCCAGCCGGCGATCGACGCCATGCGCGAAAAAAATCTAATGGCGGTCGAGATGGAGGCGGCGGCACTCTATGCCTTTGCCCAAGTACGACAAAAGCCCGTGCTGTGCTTTGCCCATGTCACAAATCAGATGGGCCGCATCGATGGCGATTTTGAGAAGGGCGAAGCGGACGGCAGCAAAGATGCGCTGGACCTGATCGCGATCGCAGCCGATCGCCTGCGGTCGCGGCTATAGCCGTGAACGTTGCCGCGATCGGAGTCATGTGCAAAGCGCCCCAGCCGGGCCAGGCAAAAACACGACTCGCAACGGCTGTCGGAGCGGTTGCCGCCTCAGAACTGTCTGCCTGCTTTTTGCGCGACGTTGCCGCAGCGATTGAAGCGGTGCCCGAAACTCTGGGCAGGCGCGGCTACGCCGTCTATGCCCCGGCAGGAACTGAACAAGCGCTGCGCGAGCTGTTTCCAGCGAAGTTTGAATTGTTGCTGCAAGCGGGCGACGATCTCGGAGAAGCACTGTTTGGCGCCACGCGCGATCTGTTGCTCGCAGGACACGACTGCGTCCTGTTGGTCAACGGCGATAGCCCAACACTACCTTCCCATTTCCTGATTCAAGCAATTGAAGCGCTGCGCAATTCGGGTGACCGGATGGTGCTCGGGCCCGCGAGCGACGGCGGCTACTACCTCATTGGCTTGAAACGTCCTCACAAGGAACTGTTCGCGCAAATTGAATGGGGAACCGAAACCGTATTTGGCCGCACATGCGAGCGCGCTGCAGAAATTGGACTTGCGACCACATTGCTTCCGGAATGGTATGACATCGATAATATTGAAACGTTGGGTTGGCTGCGAGACGAGCTAACTGGCAATTCGACGCGATTTCGGGGCGGCAGCCCTGCTTCAGCTACTCGAGCGTTTCTTGCGACCGCGCCATCGGCGCGCGCGTGATCTTTATGGGTCAGCTCGCACCATCCGTCGGAAAAGAGCCGCCGCTTTATCTATTGGCCGGCATCGGTGCGATTTTCGCAGGGCTAACCCTGGC
>JBEVFG010000326.1:0-6088 GCA_040512415.1 Pseudolabrys sp.
CGCATTTACGGCACATCCTGCGAACGCTCGATATTACAATGACATCAGGACGCACCGATCATTGGATAAAGACGCGCCGGTCTCTCGCCCCGTTCAGCGGATCGGATCTATAAATTCACACGCGATCCTGGGCGGACTTCATCACCACTACGTGCGGGTTTAGGTTTTCGGTACACACAGGGCGCGCAAGTATCCCATTCGACTGCAAGTAGTCCGTCAGCAAACTTTGGGCGTTCCTCCTGCCAGCACGGTCTGCATCCATGTGCGATCGATGTTCTGTCCGGTTAGGATGACGGCTGCCCGCCGCCCTTGCAGCCGACCACGCTCCTTGGATAGTGCTGCCAACGCCGCGGCACCGGCGCCCTCGGCGCAGTTGTGGGTCGTACTGTAGATGCTCCGGATCGCCTCGGCGATTTCGTCGTCTGATACCTGGACAATTCGTTCCGCGCCCTTGCGAATAACTTCGAGGGCTGTCGGATCGGGTACGCGCACTGCCATTCCGTCGGCGAATGTCAATGCGGAGTTGGTCGCCACCCCGCGGCCCGCAGTGAATGACCGAAGATAGGCGTTCGCGGACTCGGCCACCACGCCTACAATTTTTGTCTTTAGCCCAAGGGCGTCGCGCGTGCCGATCATTCCGCAAATGCCAGAGCCTAGTCCGATCGGTACATAAACGGTGTCTAGGTTATCGACCGCGCTAAACAGCTCATGCGCGTAAGTTGCAACGCCAATAACGAAGTCTCGGTGAAAGGAAGGTGCATATTCGAGCCCGCGCTCGGTCGCGATCCGTATGGCGGCCTCCTTCGCCTCGTCGAAGTCTCGGCCATGCTCGATGAGCTCGGCACCGAATGCGCGCATCGCTGCGTTTTTCTCAGTCGAGTTGCCGTGCGGCACTACGATCGTCACAGTAATGCCGACGCGCGTTCCGGCGAAAGCCAGCGATTGGCCGTGGTTACCGCGCGTGGCGGTCACGACCCCTTGCACTTGCGGCCGGGCGCGGTTGAGTCGGTCAAAATAGACAATGCCGCCGCGCAGCTTGAAGGCACCTATGGGCGTGTGGTTCTCGTGCTTCACTACGATTTCCACACCGGTCAGCGCCTTGAGCAAAGGCCAAGCATATTGTGGCGTCGGCGGGACGATCGCGCGAACCAGCGGAATCACGTTGTCAAGCTCAGCGAGTGTAAACATCTAGGTTCGAGCCACCCCCCGCCATTTCACCCATGAGAGCTCGAAAACCCCTTAGCATCTGGGAACAGTATCGTGCTCCTTCTTGCCCATTGACTTGGTTCGTTATTGGGCAACGATTCGACCACGGGTATCCAGGAGGAGGCTTAGGGAGGCTGTAATGGCAACGCGAAAAAAAGCCACAGGGAAAACCAAGACAAAACGCAAGAAGGCCGCGGTCAAGGCGTCCACGCGCAGAAAGACCACGACGGCCAGAAAACCCAGGACAGTCAGCAAAAGGACAAGGAAGAAGGCGTCGGTTCGGGGAGCATCATCTGAAAAAGCCAGGCCTCCAGTCAGGCCGACGCCGACCCCGCCCGCGGAACCGGCTGCGTCGGAGGAGCGTATCGGCGTCGTGACTCACTATTACAGCCACCTCTCCGTCGCGGCCATCCAGCTCGAGCGCGGTACGTTGCGGGTTGGCGATGTAATCCATATCTGCGGACATACCACCGATTTCCGCCAGCAGGTCGAGTTTCTCGAGGTAGACCATACGCCGACGACCGAAGTGGGGCCGAAGGACGATTTCGGCCTAAAGGTGGTCGACCACGCGCGTGAGCACGACGTCGTTTTCAAAGTGCGATCGTAGCGCCCCTGGCTGGACCGGAGCGACGGAGGTGAGCATGACGGCTATCCAGAAACTGCGCGCTGACGAAAAGGCGCTTAGCAAACGGCACATGTTGATCGGTGGCAAGTGGGTCGACAGCGCTTCAGGCGAGATGCTCGAGGTCGAAGACCCGGCGCACCGGCGCCCGATCGCCGAGGTCCCACGAGGTCGGGCCGAGGATGTCGAGCGCGCCGTGAAAGCTGCGGCCGATGCCTTTCCCGCCTGGTCGCGCACGGTCCCTCGCGATCGCGGGCGACTTCTCGCCCTGATTGCCGATGCGCTCGAAGCGCGGGTCGAGGAGCTTGCGCGCACGATCGCGCTTGAGACCGGGAATGCACTTCGCACCCAGGCACGCCCGGAGGCAAAGACGACAGTCGACATCATGCGCTACTTCGGCGGCTTGGGCGGGGAACTCAAGGGCGAGACGATTCCCTTAGGCGAGCATGTCCTGAGCTACACGCGACGTGAGCCGCTCGGCGTGGTTGGTGCCATCATCCCGTGGAATGCTCCGGTGGTGCTCGCGGCCTGCAAGATCGGCCCTGCGCTCTGCGCCGGCAATACGCTTGTTTTGAAAGCGGCGGAGGATGCGCCGCTCGGTGTGCTGCTGGTGGCCGAAGTGTGCCAGGAGTTCCTACCGCCCGGCGTACTCAACGTACTGACCGGGCTCGGCGAGGAATGCGGCGCCCCGCTCGCCAACCACCCGAAGGTGAGCAAGCTCTCGTTCACCGGTTCTACTGAGGTGGGCAAGCTCATCATGCGCGCGGCCTCTGACCGCATCGTGCCGGTCTCGCTCGAGCTTGGTGGCAAGAGTCCCTCGATCGTCTTCCCGGACGCCAACGAGGACTGGGTCATTGATGGCATTATTGCCGCGATGCGCTTCACGCGGCAGAGCCAGTCTTGCACAGCGGGCTCTCGCCTCTTCCTCCACCGCGACATCTTCGACAATTTTCTCGATGCGCTCAGTCAGAAAGTGAGAGCGCTCAAACTCGGCGATCCGCTCGATGAGACGAGCGACATCGGCACAATCATTAACGAGAAGCAGTTCAATAAGGTGTGCGGCTATGTCGAAGAAGGACTGAAACGGCGCGAAGCGCGTGTCGTGATCGGCGGCCTTCCACCCAAGGAGGGGCCGCTCAGCGAAGGCTATTACGCAATCCCCACCATCTTTGCGAATGTGGCGAACGACTGGCGCCTGGCGCGCGAGGAGATCTTTGGCCCCGTGCTCGTCGCCATCTCCTGGACCGACGAAGCGGATGCGATCCGCATGGCGAACGATAGTCACTACGGGCTCGCCGCATACGTTTGGTCGCACGACATTGGCCGCGCACTCCGCGCTGCGCACGCGATAGAGGCTGGCTGGGTCCAGGTCAACCAGGGTCTCGGCCAGAGTCCTGGTCACTCCTATGGTGGCTACAAAGAAAGCGGCATCGGCCGCGAGTTCTCGCTCGAAGGGATGCTCGATAGCTACACGCAGAGGAAGAACGTCACGGTCAACCTGACGCATTAAGAAATAAGCTGCCGCTGAAATAAAATCCGGGATCGGCGCCTCACTAGACTAAAGCAGCATGCCGAATGATGCCTTCGATGTCGATGGGCCGGCGCAATATACAAACTGGCGTTCGTGGCAGGAACGGGAATACGACGCGGTATTCGTGCCGAAAGCTCGTGACAAGGCATACACGGTCGGTTAAAGATTCATCGACTCATACAGAGGAGTCGACGACTTTAGAGATTGCATTGTTGCGGGAGAGACCGGCCCCGAGCCGGCGCCGAAGGAGCAACCGCCCCGGAAACTCTCAGGCCCATGAACCGCGCAATCGCACCATAAGACTCTGGAAAGAGACGCATGCTCGCGTCCGCCGACGGGATAACGTTCTCAGGCAAAGATACAGAGGGGGCACCTGAATAATCAGCGCTAGGCTGATGTGGTGCCTAAATGTCGAGTCTCAATTTTAACGATTGCTTGTGGCGAGGGTCGGTCGGTCCTGTACCGACCGGCTTGAACGGCGTTTTCACCCTTGATGCGGCGCGGGCGGGCGCACGCGGGCGGGCGGTGCGTTGATGAAGCATCCCGCACCGGCCGCGCCCACGCTCAAACACACGCCACTGCATGCGCTGCACCTGGAGATGGGCGCGCGCATGGGGCCGTTCGCCGGCTACGAAATGCCGATCCAGTACGCGCTAGGCGTACTGAAGGAACATCTGCACACCCGTGTCGCCGCCGGTCTGTTCGATATCTCGCATATGGGGCAGATCGCATTGCGCCCGCGTTCCGGCCGGATCGCCGACGCTGCGCAGGCTCTCGAGCGCCTTGTGCCAGTCGATGTACTGGGCCTTCGGCCGGCACGGCAACGCTATGCGTTTTTCACCAACGGCAGCGGCGGCATCATCGATGATCTGATGATCGGCCAATGCGGCGATCATCTTGCGCTCATTGTCAATGCCAGCCGCAAGGATGTCGATGAACAGCATCTCCGTGACGTCCTGTCGGATGTCTGCACGGTCGACGTGCTGGAAGACCGCGCCTTGCTTGCGCTGCAAGGGCCCGCCGCGGAAGCAGTTCTGGCGCGGCTCTCGCCGTCGTCCGCATCGATGCGGTTCATGGATATTCGGCCGGTCTTGATCGCCGGCGCGAGCTGCCTCGTCAGCCGATCCGGCTATACCGGTGAAGACGGCTTCGAGATCAGCGTTCCCGCGCGCGATGCGAAACAGCTCGCGCGAACGCTGCTGCAGGATGCGACGGTGACACTCATTGGTCTCGGCGCCCGCGACAGCCTGCGCACCGAGGCCGGCCTCTGCCTCTACGGTTCGGACATCGATGAGCGCACGACGCCGGTCGAAGCGGCGCTGGAATGGGCGATCCAGAAAGTCCGCCGCCGCGGCGGCGCACGCGTCGGCAATTTCCCTGGGGAGGATGTGGTGATGGAGCAGCTCGAATGCGGGGCGTCGCGGCTCCGCGTAGGGCTTAAACCGCGCGAGCGCACGCCTGTACGCGCCGGCGTCTTGCTATACGCCGATGCTTTCGCATTTCAATCCGTCGGCGCGGTCACATCCGGCACCTTTGGCCCGTCAGCAGCGGGCCCGGTTGCCATGGGTTACGTGCCGAGCACGTTGTCGGCGCCGAACACACTGCTGTTCGCGGACGTGCGTGGCAACCGGCTGCCGGTCGAGGTGATGAAACTGCCGTTCATTCCGCATCGATACAAGCGCACTTAACTGGGGAGCGTCTCTGCAATGCTGAAATTTACGCAAGAGCATGAATGGGTTCGAATCGAAGGCGACGTGGCGACCGCCGGCATAACGCAGCACGCTCAGGAGCGGCTCGGCGATCTGGTGTTTGTCGAGTTGCCAGTAGTCGGCAAGAGCTTTGAGAAAGGCGCACCGGCCGCCGTGGTGGAGTCGGTGAAGGCGGCATTCGAGGTCTACGCGCCGATCGGCGGTGAAGTCGTTGAGGCTAATCCGGCAATCGTCGCCAATCCGTCGCTGGTCAATTCCGATCCAATGGGCGCCGGCTGGTTCTTCAAATTGAGGCTCGCCAATCCTTCGGAGGTCGACGCGCTCCTGGATGAGGCGGCCTACAAAGCGCTGCTGGATTGAGCGATGCCGAGCGCGTTCGCTGCTGCAAAATATCAGGGTGAGGTCATGACCGTTGAGACGTCATTCGATCCTTTCAATTTCCGGCACCGGCATCTGGGTCCGTCGTCGGACGATATCCAGCGCATGTTGCAGGTCGTCGGGGCGCCGACACTCGACGCGCTGATCGACGAGGCGATCCCCGGCGATATCCGCCAGGCGCCGTTGGATCTTGGTCCTGCGCTGTCCGAGCCGCAGCTATTGGCGAAGATGCGCGACGTGGCATCGCGCAACCGCCCGATGGTCTCGCTAATCGGCCAAGGCTATTATGGGACCCATCTGCCTGCCGTCATTCAACGCAATGTGCTCGAGAGTCCGGCCTGGTACACGGCCTATACGCCGTATCAGCCGGAGATCAGCCAGGGGCGGCTCGAGGCGCTGTTGAATTTCCAGACAATGATCGTCGATCTGACGGGGCTCGAGATCGCCAACGCCTCGCTGCTCGACGAAGCGACCGCTGCCGCGGAGGCCATGGCGATGGCGCGGCGCGTGACGAAATCGCAGGCCAAGGCCTTCTTCGTCGATCGCGATTGCCATCCGCAGACGATTGCAGTCGTGCAGACCCGCGCCGAACCGTTAGGTTGGAATGTAATCGTCGGCGATCCTGCCGATCTCGATCCTGCA
>JBEVFG010000327.1:0-6047 GCA_040512415.1 Pseudolabrys sp.
AAGGCGAGTTCTGGCTCGCCATCGATGATCAGCCGGAAAAAATCTACAAGGCCGGCGAACAGCTTTCGCTACCAATGAAAGCGATTCACAATGAGGGCGCAGTCGGATCGTCGCCGCTCAAGCTCGTTGCCACCTACGTGATAGAGAAAGGCCAGCCGCTGGCACAGCCGATCAAGTGATTGCCGCTAAGAGAGGCATTGTCGGGTCTGGGTCATAAGCGGACACCTGCGGCGCAACTAGGGAAAGCAGACATGTGCAGCGCACAAGCCGATGTCCGCTAAGTGCCAATAGCGGACAGTGAGCAGCGGCGAATGTGGTCCTACCAATAGCGGGGCTTCGAATTGGCCTTGGAGACGCCCGGTGTCATCGCCTGCATTGCCCACCGCTCCCTTTCACAAAGTTCGCATACCCCTAATTGATGCCTTGCGGGAGCACCAGCAACAATCAGCCGCAAGGATCAGGTAACTCGTCGCACTTGATGTTCATTTCGATACTGCGCGTTCTGCCAATCTCGGTTGCGCTGGCCGCCGCTTTTCGTCGCGGAAAAATGGGAATTCTGGCGCTGACGAGGACGATATCCAGGATCAGGACCGCAACCGCAAGCTCCAGAACAAAGAGCCAGTCTCCTCTTTTCGAAAATCCGCTGGACAACCCTTCCCCGCGGAGCGACCATTATTTCTAGCGAAAAAACGCGGCAAGCACACTGCGAGGACTCCGTAGTTGCCGAGTCAACCGCGTAAAAGGTCCCAAGGGAAGGAATCGCCATGACCCGTCTATCACGCCGAGCGTTGCTAAAAAGTACTGCCGGCTCCGCATTGCTCGCTGCAGTCGGAATGCCAGCGATCGTCAAGGCACAAGCCGATGCCATTCGTATCGGGCATCTCACGCCGTTGACAGGTTTTCTTGGACCGCTCGGCGAGTATGCCGTCATGGGCATCAAGCTCGCAGAGGAAGAGGTCAATGCGGCTGGCGGTGTTATGGGCCGGAAAATTGAGCTTGTGATGGAGGACTCAGTCAACCCCCAGACGGCTTCCGCCAAGGCCGAGCGCCTCATCGACCGCGACAAAGTTGCGATGATCATTGGCGAGATTTCGTCAGCCTCCGGCCTTGCGATCGGTCAGGTGGCGAACAGAATGAAGACGGTGTTCATTAACACAGGTTGCAATTCCGATGCGTTACGCGGCGCCAGCTGCAATCCATATATGTTCCATATCGAGGGCGCGAACTCGATGTACGTCATGGCGGTCGGGCAATACCTGCTGCGTGAAAACATGGTTAAGGGGAAAAAATGGTATTCACTGACGGCAGACTACGCCTTCGGCCACGACCTTCTGCGCGTCGCGAAGAAATTCATGGAAGCGAACGGCGGCCAGTTTGCGGCCGATGAGCTTGTCCCGACCGACGCAACCGATTTCAGCCCTTATCTGTTGAAAATCAGGCAGTCTCAACCCGATCTCGTGGTGTCGAACCTCGCCGGCAATCAGGTTACGAACTTCATCAAGCAATACTCCGAATACGGACTGAAATTTCCTGTAGCCGGCTTCGCCTTCGACACGGTCGTCGCATGGGGCGCTGGCAAGGGCAACTTTTCAGGCATCTGGCCGCTCGTGTGGCATCATCTGGTCGACACGCCGAGCTCCAAGAAATACGTCGAAGCGTTCCAGAAGAAATACGGCAAGCTTCCGGACAACCAATCCTGGGGCGACTACAACTCGCTGAAAATCATTGCGCAATCAATGAATGAGATCAAATCGGCAGATCCGCAGAAGCTGGCCGAGCACCTGCGCAAGGGCGCAAAGTTTGACGTGATGAAAGCGCGTGAGTCCTATTTCCGCTCCTATGACAATCAGATGGTCATGGAAATGTACGCGGTACGGGCGAAAGATCCGAGCAAGATGAAGGATCAGTGGGATATCTATGACGCGCTTGGCGCTGTACCGGGCCCGAACGAAGACTTGGAAATTATTGCGCCGCCAAAGGACGGCACCTGCAAGATCGGGTGATCCCTTGACCCACGTCATTCCGGGGAGCTGTCTCACGCACCCGTAATGACTTCGACCCCTTCAGCGCCGAGTCTTTCGCGTGCAATCTGTTTTTGTCCTCGAGCAGGTTCTGAACGGACTTTTGGTCGGCGCGTATTACCTGCTGATCGCGCTCGGCCTTTCGCTGATCTTCGCGCTTGGCGGCATCGTCAATCTCGCGCATGGCGGATTCTATGCGATCGGCGCCTACTTCGCCGTGATCTTGACCAATCGCATAGGTTTCTTTGGTGCCCTTGTCGTTTCACCAGCGATCGTCGGCTGCCTCGGTATCGTCATTGAACGCCTGCTGTTTCGCCGGTTTTACCGTTCTGACCCGATTTTAAGTTTGTTGCTTACCTTTGGATTGGCGATGGTCATCGAGCAGGGACTGCGCATCGTGTTCGGTGCCACACCGCTTCCGTTTTCGATTCCGGCCGAATTGCGCGGTCAAGTGTTTGTAGGTGACTTCATCTATCCGCGCTATCGCCTTTTCATTTTCGGGATTGCGCTCGCATCCGTTACGGCCACCTGGTTCATTGTTTATCGAACGACCTTCGGCCGGGTGGTGCGAGCGGGCGTGCAGAACCCCGACATCGTCGGTTCGCTCGGCATTTCGCTCGCGCCCTATATGACCGCTATCGCGGCACTCGGCGTCGGACTCGCCGGACTCGCCGGTGTTTTGCTCGCGCCGATTGCGGGCGTGCATCCGGCGATGGGTGCGGAAATTCTAACGGCCGCTTTCGTCGTTGTCGTCATCGGCGGCCTTGGTTCGTTCTGGGGCGTCATCGCGGCCGCCATGCTCGTCGGCGTGGTGCGCGGAATTACCATCTATTTCAATCCGTCCTGGGGCGAAGCGTCGATGTATCTCTTGATGGCGCTTGTCCTGTTGCTGCGGCCACGCGGGCTCTTCGGCGAGCGCATCGAGAAATTCGAGTAACGACGGTGCTAAGCAACCGCCCGCCCCTTCTTGTCGCCGCACTGTCGCTGGTTGCCCTTCCATTCGTGCTCGATTTTGTCGGACTTCCGTTGCGCTCTGCCATCGATGTCGTGGCATTTGCGATTGCATGCATGGGTCTCAATATTCTCGTCGGGAATACAGGCCTCGTTTCATTTGGGCATGGCGCCTGGTTTGGACTCGGCGCCTATGCCGCGGCATTGAGCCAGCGCTACTGGTTTCCGGGGTCGATCATTCTGCCCGCATTATTCGCAATTGCTTTCGTGGCCTTGTCTGCTGTTCTCTCTGGCGCACTTATCTTGCGGCGGCGTGGCGTCTATTTTTCACTGCTGACGCTGGCACTCACCGCGCTGCTCTTTGCCATCACCTATCGTTGGACTGAGTTTACAGGCGGCGAAAGCGGACTGGGCGGTGTCACCCGCGCGACCGTGCTTGGTACCGATTTTGACCGAGATGGCAACTATTATTGGGTGGTTGCTGCAGTCGCGATGGCTATTTGTTTGCTGCTCTGGCGCTTTCACCGGTCACCGGTTGGCAGCGTGCTTTTAGCGATCCGCGAAAATGAGCAGCGCGCGCGCTTTGTCGGCTATCCGACCAATCGTTACAAACTGATCGGGTTTGTGCTCTCGGCAGCGGTCGTCGCCGTCGCAGGCGCGCTTTCGGTTTTCAATCACCGCTTCGCCTCGGCCGAACCGCTTTCTGTCGCTTTCTCCGGTGAGCTTATTGCCATGGTGGTCATTGGCGGCATGCGAAGCTTTCTCGGACCCGCACTTGGCGCCCTATTCTTTATCCTGTTTCGCGAGTTTTTATCGATCTGGACTCCGCACTGGCTGTTCTATTTTGGACTCCTATTCATCGGTTTTATTGTGTTCTCGCCAACTGGTCTCGTCGGTGTTGTCGAGCGGCTATTGGCCCCGATCCGCAGGCGGGAGATCAAGGCCGCCGCCATGTCGGCCCGCCGAACAGCGGAGGCTTCGTCGTTGCCACGAAGCTTGCTGCAGGGGGGCGACAACAACCGCTTGGCCCTCTCGGCCAGGGGCCTGGACAAGAGCTTCGGCGGCATCCACGCCGTGCGCGGCTTTGATCTATCGGTGCACGACAAGACGCTGCACGCCTTGATCGGTCCCAATGGCGCGGGAAAGACGACTGCATTCAATGTGTTATCCGGCCTTTATCGGCCGGATGGCGGTTCGGTCGAGCTCGAAGGAAAGGCAATCGGGGGACTCAGGCCGGAAGACATCACGAGGGCCGGTGTTGGCCGCTCGTTTCAGATCACTAATTTGTTTGCCGGCTTGAGCGTTGAAGAAAATATCCGTCTTGCCGTGCAAGCGCGCTCGCGCATGCGTTACGCGCTGTGGCGCTCGACGGCTTCACTTGCCGATGTCCACGCCGAGACCGGAGAACTTCTCCGCTACCTTGGTCTTGGCGGCATCGAAGGTGTCGAGGCGTCGTCGCTTTCCTACGGTGGCCAGCGCTTGCTCGATATGGGGCTTGCTTTGGCAACGCGACCACGGATTCTTCTGCTGGATGAGCCGCTGGCAGGGCTCGCAGCGGCCGAGCGCGAACGTATCGCAAAGCTGATCAAGGCCATTTCCACAGAGATTCCAATCTTACTCATCGAGCACGATATTGATCGTGTCTTCAAGATTGCAGATCGCGTTACAGTCATGAATGACGGTGCGGTTCTGGTGGATGGCACTGTCGAGGAGGCGCGCAACAACGAAAAGGTGCGTGAGGTCTATATCGGCTCGGGCACAACTGCTGTCGCTGCGCAGCCGCGTGAATCTGCCGCGGGATCCAATCGGCTTCTCGTAGTCGATAGGATCGACACGTTTTACGGTAAAAGTCACATCCTCAACGCCGTCTCTTTCGACGTCCGCGAGCACGAGATCGTAGCATTGCTTGGGCGCAATGGCGCCGGGAAATCGACGCTATTGAAAAGCCTCATCGGCATTGCGAGGCCGGAAGCTGGCTCTATCAAGTTGTTGGATCAGGAGACCGTCGGACTGCCCTCGGCCGAGATCGCGCGGCGCGGCATCGGCTACGTGCCGCAAGGGCGCGGGCTATTCGCAGGCATGACCGTGTCTGACAACCTGGTACTCGGTCGCCTTAAACGCAATACCGGAAACGGAATTCATTGGAACGATGAACGCATCGTTGCCATTTTTCCGCGACTGGCCGAACGTTGGCGCACGCCTGCCGATTATCTGTCCGGCGGCGAGCAGCAGATGGTGGCGGTCGCACGTGCGCTGACAGGCGACGTGCGCGTGCTGTTGCTCGATGAGCCATTCGAGGGACTTTCTCCAGTCGTCGCTGAAGAACTTTTTGAAGTCTTCGACCGGCTCCGGCACGAAATCGCAATAGTCATCGTCGACCATCACCTCGACCTTGCACTGGCTTTGTCCGATCGTACCGTCGTGCTGGAGCGCGGCTCCATCACATGGACCGGCGCGTCAACCTTGCTAAAGCACGATCTCGAATTACGCAGAAAAGTTCTGTGGTTGTGAGCGAGCATAGTCATAAAGAAAACTGGCGGCGATCACGAAACGAGGTTCGCCATGACGTCTAAGTCTTGGGTCAGCCGGCTCGGCGTACCGCTCATCGCTTTGGTTTTGACTGTCGCGCCGTCGGGTTCACCGGTGCACGCCGTTGAGGGTGCTCGCAAGGTGAGCGTGGTGTCCTTCGGCCTTTTCGGCGATCAAGGCGTGTTTAGAAGGGAGGCGACCGGTGCAGCACAGGTCGTAGCGCGCCGTTTCGGGAACGGCGCGATCAACGTGCAATACAATTCGAAGAAAGGCGGAAGTGCAACGATCGAAACCCTGGCCATGTCATTGCAAGCGGCGGCCAATGGGATGGACGCCGAGAACGACGTTCTGTTTTTGATTCTCACCTCGCATGGCTCGCCCGCCGGCCTTGCAGTCAAAGCCGGGCGGCTCACGCAAACGCTCACGCCGTCTAAACTCGCCGACATGCTGGCGTGGACGGGCGTGCGACACAAGGTGGTGGTCATCTCGGCCTGCTATTCCGGAGTCTTTATCCCTCGTCTCGCGAACCCCAATATGCTGGTGATC
>JBEVFG010000328.1:0-5003 GCA_040512415.1 Pseudolabrys sp.
TGAGCGGCAACAGTGCCGAGCGGCGTGCCCGCCTGATCGCATTGATGCGTACGCATCATGCCGCGACGGTCGGCGCCTGCGGACTCGACGATACGCTCGAATCGATCCGTGAGGAGATGCGCAAGTTCGCCGATACCGAGGTGATCGGGAACGCGCAGAAATGGCACCTCACTAACAGCTATATCCCGCTCGACGTTATCGTGCAGATGTCCGCGCTCGGCGTGTTCGGCCTTACCATTCCTGAAGACTTCGGCGGCATGGGGCTCGGCAAGGAGTCCATGTGCGTCGTCTCGGAAGAACTGGCGCGTGGCTACATTGGCGTCGGCTCACTCGGCACGCGTTCGGAAATCGCTGCTGAGCTGATCCTTGGCAGCGGCACCGACGTGCAAAAGCAGAGGTGGCTGCCGAAGATTGCGTCCGGTGAGGTCCTGCCGACCGCGGTGTTCACTGAACCGAACACTGGATCCGACCTTGCCTCGATCAAGACGCGCGCCGTGCGTGAGGGCGACATCTACAAGGTCTACGGCAACAAGACCTGGATCACGCACCCGGTCCGCGCCGATCTGATGACTCTTCTCGTGCGTACCAATCCCAAGGAGAGCGGCCATCGCGGGCTGTCGATGCTGCTTGCCGAAAAGCCACGCGGCGACGACAAGAATCCGTTTCCGGCAAAAGGCATGAGCGGAACCGAGATCGAGGTGCTCGGCTATCGGGGCATGAAGGAATATGAGATTGCCTTCGACGGCTTCGAGGTGAAGGCGGAGAATCTGCTCGGCGGGACCGAGGGCCTCGGGTTCAAGCAATTGATGCAGACGTTCGAGTCCGCCCGCATTCAGACGGCGGCGCGCGCTATCGGCGTCGCACAGGCGGCGATGGAGCAAGCGCTCGACTACGCGCAGAACCGCGCGCAGTTTGGCGGCCCGATCGTCGGCTTCCCGCGCGTGGCCGACAAGATCGTGATGATGGCAGTCGAAATCATGATCGCGCGCCAACTCACCTATTATGCGGCGCGGGAGAAAGATTCCGGCCGCCGCTGCGACCTTGAGGCGGGCATGGCGAAATTGCTGGCGGCACGGGTCGCGTGGGCCGCTGCTGACAACGCCGTGCAGGTGCACGGCGGCAACGGCTTTGCGCTGGAATTTCCGGTCTCGCGCATTCTCTGCGACGCGCGCATCCTCAACATCTTCGAGGGCGCCGCCGAAATCCAGGCGCAGGTCATTGCCCGGCGGCTGCTCGACGGCACGAACTGACGCGCCTTCGGCAACAAATCGAACGCCTAAACGTTTGACTTAGAGCAAAATGCCAGCCCTTCGCGTGGCGTATTATTGAGTATTGTTTGGAGGTCAGTCGATGGCTGAATTGCTGATACTTCATGGAGAGTGGGTTGTGGTCTGCGACGGCGCCAAGGCGCTGATCCTGGAGAATTCCGGCGGCACCAAGTTTCCCAACCTCAAGACCATCAAAGTGCTGGAACAGAAGGATTTGCCGACGCACGCGCTCGGCACCGACGCACCGGGCCGTACCAACAATTCCATCGGGCGCGCGCGAAGCGCGGTCGAGCAAACCGACTGGCACGACCAGTCGGAGCGGGCCTTTCTTGTTCATCTGGCGCAGCAGCTGGACAGCGCCGTTACGACCGGAAAGGCCAAGTCTCTCATTGTGGTGGCGCCACCGCGTGCGCTGGGCATGATCCGCCCAGCCTATTCCCAAACATTGAAAGGCGCTGTGCGTGCGGAGGTCGACAAGGATTTTGTCAAAATGCCGGTGCATGAGATCGAAAGGCATTTGACCGCCGTCTGACCAGCAAAAAACAATCCCCGAATATGACTAGCCGACCGCCACGGCGATGATATGGTCCGCGCGATTCCGGGGAAGGGCCATCGGATGACGTCGAATTTCGGCACATGTCTGCGCGGCGGCCCCGCATGCGCCATCGTTGTGCTGCTCGTTGCGGCCACGGTTGCGCATGGCCAGACGCCGCGGCAATTGGGTCCAACCCCTCCGACCGTCGGTCCGGGAGTGCCAAATACGCCGGCCGTAACGTCTGACCCGATGGCTGTTCCGGGTTTCTGGGATCCGCGGCGCCGGCCTGAACGGCCGGACCTGTCCCGCATCACCATCATCCGCTTCCTCACGGAGACTGACTATCCTCCGTTCAATTACACCGGCCCCGATGGCAACCCGGTCGGCTTCAATGTCGATCTCGCGCGGATGATCTGCGAAGAGATCAAGGTTCAATGCACTGTGCAAATGCGGCGGTTCGATACGCTGATCAGCGCGCTCAACAGTAACAACGGCGATGCAATTGTCGCATCGATCGCGCAAACGCCGGAGATGCGCGCGCGCGTCGATTTCAGCGATCCCTACTACCGCACGCCGGCGCGGTTCGTTGCGCTCCGCAACAGCCCGATTGACGACGTGCGGCCGGAGGCATTGGAAGGAAAGAAGATTGCGGTCGTCGCCGGCACCGCCCACGAGGCCTATCTCAAGACGCTGTTCACCGAGGCCGAGTTGCGACCGTATCCCGACGCCGATGCCGCGCGCTTTGCTTTGAAGCGCGGTGAGGTTGACCTGTTGTTCGGCGACGGGATTTCACTTGCGTTTTGGCTCAACGGTACCGACTCCGCGAGCTGCTGCGAATTTCGCGGCGGTCCTTATCTCGAAAGCCGCTTCTTCGGCGAAGGTGTCGGCATTGCTGTAAGGCGCGGCAACGATCTTTTACGGCAGGCGTTCAACTGGGCGCTGTTCCGCATCTGGGAGAAGGGCCGATTCACAGATCTGTGGCTGCGCTATTTCCCGGTCAGCCCGTTCTGAGCCTTGGAATTTGACGTTTCCGCGCGGCATTTCTAGTGTCCGCGCCTCGGAGATCATGAATGTCAGCCGCCGAAACCGCCGCAATCTTGCGTCAGGCCGCCGAGCAATCGAATGCCTGGCCGTTCGAGGAAGCGCGAAAGATTGTCTCCCGGCTTGAGAAGCATCCGAAGAACGAGGTGATCTTCGAGACTGGCTACGGGCCCTCCGGCCTGCCGCATATCGGCACATTCGGTGAAGTCGCGCGCACGACGATGGTGCGCCATGCCTTCCGGGTGCTGACCGACGACAAGATCAAGACGAGACTGATTGCGTTTTCCGACGACCTGGATGGCCTGCGCAAAGTGCCGGACAATGTGCCGAACAAGGAGATGCTCGAGCAGCACCTCGGCAAGCCGCTAACCAAGGTGCCGGATCCGTTCGGCACGCATCCGAGCTTCGGCGAGCATAACAATGCACGGCTGCGCGCTTTCCTCGATCACTTCGGCTTCGACTACGAATTCTTGTCATCCACCGAATGCTACAAGTCGGGACGCTTCGACCAGGCTCTGCTGAAAGTGCTTTCGCGCTTCGATGAAGTGATGGCGATCATGCTGCCGTCGCTACGCGAGGAGCGTGCGGCAACCTATTCGCCGTTCCTGCCGATCGATGTGAAGACTGGCATCGTTCTGCAGGTGCCGGTAACCGGGCATGATGCAAAGGCCGGCACCATCACATACGAGGACCCCGACAGCAAAAAGCCGGTGACGACGCCGGTCGCCGGCGGCCGTTGCAAGCTGCAATGGAAACCGGATTGGGCGATGCGGTGGGTCGCGCTCGGCGTCGATTACGAAATGGCGGGCAAGGACCTGATCGATTCCGTCAAATTGTCCGGCGAAATCTGCCGCGCTCTCGGCGGCGTCGCTCCGGAAGGCTTCAACTACGAACTCTTCCTCGACGAGGAGGGTCAGAAGATCTCGAAGTCAAAAGGCAACGGCCTGACTATCGAGGAATGGCTGCGCTATGCCAGTCCCGAGAGCCTGTCGTTATTCATGTACCGCGAGCCGAAGGCCGCCAAGCGGCTCTACTTCGATGTGATTCCGCGCAACGTCGACGAGTACTATCAGTTTCTCGACGGCTACAGGCGGCAGGATGCGCGGCAGCGGCTGTCCAACCCGGTCTGGCACATCCATTCCGGCGATCCGCCGAAGATCGATATGCCGATCTCGTTTGCGATGCTGCTCACGCTGGTGTCGTCGTCGAATGCCGAGAACGCCGATACGCTGTGGGGTTTCATCGGCCGCTACCGTCCGGGTGTCACGCCGAAGACGCATCCTAAGCTCAATGAGCTGGTCGAGTATGCCATTCATTATTTCCGCGACTTCGTCCTGCCGGAAAAGAAATTCCGTGAGCCAAGCGGCGCGGAGCGTGCGGCCCTGATCGACCTGCGCGATGCGCTCTCGCAGTTGAAGTCGGGCGCAACCGCGGAGGACATTCAGAACGTCGTCTACGAAGTTGGCCGTCGCGAGCCATTCCTCGATCAAAAAAAGAAGGCGAAGGACGGCAAGCCCGGCGTTTCGCTCGATTGGTTCAACCTGCTCTACCAAGTGCTGCTTGGGCAGGAGAAGGGGCCGCGCTTCGGCTCGTTTGTCGCGGTCTACGGATTACAGAACACCATCGATATGATCGACGGCGCGCTGGCGCGTTCGGCCTAGCTACTGACTTGCCCAGACAATGCGCGCGACCCAGACGACGTCCGACATCGGTAACGTGCGGTCACGGTGCTCGGCGTTGAGCGACTTGAGCTCGATAGCTTTCGCGGTCTTGCGCTTGAGCTCTTTCACCATGACCTCGCCGTCTTTCGTTTTCACGACAACGCGATCACCCTTGCGTACCGTTGCGCCCGGCGAGACGATGATGACGTCACCGGCGCGGTACGCTGGCTTCATTGAGTCGCCCGAAATCTCCAACGCATAGGCATGCTCGTCGGTGACCGCCGGGAAGGCGATCTCGTCCCAGCCTTTTCCCGCCGGAAAGCCGCCGTCGTCGAAAAATCCACCGGCGCCGGCCTGCGCAAATCCAATCAGCGGCACGTTCTGCATGGCGGGCTTGCCGCCGTCGGTGATCAGCGTCACGAAGATGTCGAACTTGGTGCCGGTCGCCTGCAACGCTTTGGCGACCGACTCCGTCGACGGCCACCGTTGCCGTCCTTC
>JBEVFG010000329.1:0-6700 GCA_040512415.1 Pseudolabrys sp.
GCCCTTCGTGTGCAAATCTGCGATCGGTTAGCCCTGCGGTTGCGGCACGATGCGGATATAGGGCCGCGGCGCCTTGAAACCTTGGGGCCAGATCTTCTTGGCCTCTTCATCGCTGACCGATCCGGCGATGATCACGTCTTCGCCCTGTTTCCAGTTCGCAGGCGTTGACACGCGATGCTTGGCGGTCAGCTGCAGGGAGTCGAGCACGCGCACGACCTCGTCGAAATTGCGGCCCGTCGTCATCGGGTAGACAAGGATCAGCTTGATCTTCTTGTCCGGGCCGACGATGAAGACGTTACGGACGGTCTGGTTGTCGGCCGGTGTGCGTCCCTCCGACGTGCCGGAGGTGCTGGCCGGCAACATGCCGTAGGCCTTCGAAATCTTCAGCTCGGGATCGCCAATCATCGGATAGTTCGGCGCAAAGCCGACGACCTCTTTGATGTCGACCGCCCACTTCTTGTGGTTGTCGACCGGATCGACCGAAATGCCGATGATTTTGGTGTTTCGCTTGTCGAATTCCGGCTTGAGCCGGGCCATGGTGCCGAGCTCGGTGGTGCAGACGGGCGTGAAGTCCTTCGGGTGTGAGAACAAAATGCCCCAGGAATTGCCCAGCCAATCGTGAAATCGGATTTTACCTTCGGTGGTATCCGCCTCGAAATCAGGTGCTGTATCGCCAATTGCCAATGCCATGACCAACCTCCACTAAAATCGTTACGAACCTCGTCTCTAATATAGGCGACCGTGCCGATGTGGAATAGGGCGACGACAAAGAAGCATCAGGCGCGGCGGAGCGCTGATCGTGGAGAACAAATGCTTTGACGCTAAGGCACCGGATGGAAAGGCATTTTTCTTCCGGCCGAATTTCAGCAATCAGCGGCTCACAGATTGGTGCTCTTCCATCCCGACCGTGCGTCCGGGAAATCCCGCGGCGTCAAAGTATCGCGTTTGGCCGACACGCTGGCCGACCAGAATGGTCGCAAGTCCGTTGGGGTCGGGGTTGCCCCGCTCGACAAAGCGCTCGACAGCGGGATTTGTGCCGCCGGGCAGAGCCTCCGCGATGACCCGGCCGATCAGCGTGCCCTTGGCGGATATCTTTAGGCCAAGCACTTTCGCGATCGTCATGCCGATGTCGGCATTGCTGACCGGCGCTTCGTTGACATAACCGGCCTTGAAGCCGGGTCCGATCGCCGCCATGAAATTCATGGTGTCGGCGCGGCTGAAGCTGCCGTGCATGCCCTGTCCCTGCTGCAAGCCGGAATCGGCGACATTCACCGCGCACATCACCGGCTTGTCGCAGCCGGTCGCATAAGAGCGGAAATTGACCACGATCGAAGGATGCGGTGTCACGGCAGAGCCCTTTAGGTTGATGGTCGAGAGCGGCAGCGTGCCGGGGAACGATCCCAGCGCATCGTCCACGAACAGGCCGCTGACATAATCCTGCGCCAGCAAGGCGCTCACGACTTTGCCGGTGATCTCGGCACTTTTGCCGGGAACGTAGATGAGGTCTGAGCCAACGTTTGCGGCAACAACGACATCCGGCTTTGCCGGATCGGCTCCGATCAATCCATTACCACCCCTCGGGTGTGTGCCGGCAACGACCGCCGAATTCCCGTTGTCGGGATCATACAGCGGCAGCGCCAACGCCCTGGCGATGTCGATGGCCAGAAACCCGCGCGGCAGAAAACCCGGTGGAACGCCCTGATAGGTCGCCTGGGCGGCGGGGCTGGTCTTGCTTTCCTTCGATATCGTCGAGAAACCGTGGTCGGCGGCGATGATGATATCGGTATTTGCCGAAAGTCCAAGTTCGTCGAGCGCGGTGCGCAATTGCGCTAGGTTGTCGTCGGCATTCTTGACTGCCGCAAGTGAGGTCGGGCCGTTGATGCCCGGCTCGACCTTCAGCAGGCTGTCACCCTGATTGTGTTGCGTGCCGTCCGGATCGCGTGACCAGAACACCAGCACAAACGGCTTGTTGCTCTCCTTGAACAGCGGCAGCACGACTTTGGTGGCGACATCGGCGAAGTATTTCTGCTGCACGACATTGGCTTCGGTTGTGCCCAGCCTGCCGTTGGCGCCGCGGCTCGGCGCGGCAAGCGGCAGGCCGGCGTCTGTGAGCGCAATCCACATCGCTTGCGACAATGGAATGCCCGCCGGAGCGCCGGTCAGATCGTCGACGATGATCGTGTTCTCACCCGTGCGATCGGTGTGGTCGAACAGCAATGTCGGCCCGACTTTGCCGATTGCGGCGGTATTGAAATTCTGCTTCCTGGCCGCAAGCAAAACGGCGTCCTCGTCGACGAAATTTCCGGAGAAGTGATCGTCTAGGTCGGCCAAGACCGGATTGATCTCGATGAAGGGCGTTACGCTGGTCGTCCCACGTACGATTGGAGAGCCAGTATAAAGTGTATTGCCAAATACACCGGTGTCGCCAATGGAATGACCGGTGGAGAGTCCAGACGCGTTGCCCATCGTGATGGTCGGATAAAGCGAGTGGGGATTGGTGAAATTCACGCCCTTGTCGCGCACCGCGGCCATCGCCGGCGCGGTGTCCGGTGTAACGGAGAGGGCGCGCAAGCCGTCCGGGACAAACAAAATGAGGTTGCGCGGACTTTGCGCGTGGGCGGACGCAATTTGCAGAAGAACGGCTGCGCAGACCGAGAGAAGGCGCTCAGGCGACCTAAAAGCCATAGCAATTGTCCCAATCTTCTTGATGCCGTGCTGGATACCGCTGCATCAAGACACTATTGTAGCATTGGGTAGAGAGGATTTTGCCCGCAGGCAACACCGTCCAGAAGCATGTTCAAGCGTATCCTGATTGCCAATAGCGGCGAAATCGCCTGCCGGATCATCAAGACCGCCCGCAAGCTGGGGATCGAAACGGTCGCCGTCTATTCGGAGGCCGACCGGGACGCGCTCCACGTCGCTATGGCGGATAGCGCCATCGCGATTGGTCCGCCGCCGGCCTCTGAAAGCTACCTTGTGATCGAAAAGATCGTCGCCGCCTGCAAGCAGAGCGGGGCCGAGGCCGTGCATCCGGGCTACGGCTTTCTCTCCGAGCGCGAGGCCTTTCCGAAGGCGCTGTCCGCCGCCGGCATCGTCTTTATCGGGCCGAACCCGAAAGCCATCGCCGCGATGGGCGACAAGATCGAGTCGAAAAAGGCGGCGTCCGCCGCCAAAGTGTCGACCGTTCCCGGTCATCTCGGTGTGATCGAAAGTGAGGCGGAAGCTGTCAAAATCGCCGATGAGATCGGCTATCCCGTCATGATCAAGGCGAGCGCCGGCGGCGGCGGCAAGGGCATGCGCATTGCGCACAGCAAGGCCGACGTGAAGGAAGGTTTTGCGCGCGCACGCTCGGAGGCAAAGTCGTCGTTCGGGGACGAGCGGGTCTTCATCGAAAAATTCATCACGGATCCTCGTCACGTCGAAATCCAGGTGCTCGGCGACAAGCACGGCAATGTCATCCACCTCGGCGAGCGCGAATGCTCGATCCAGCGCCGCAATCAGAAGGTCATCGAGGAGGCGCCATCGCCGCTGCTGGACGCCGCGACCCGCAAGAAAATGGGAGAGCAGGCGGTCGCGCTGGCGAAGGCGGTCGGCTACGACAGCGCCGGCACGGTCGAATTTGTCGCTGGACAGGACAAGAGCTTCTATTTCCTGGAAATGAACACGCGGCTGCAGGTCGAGCATCCGGTGACGGAGCTGGTGACGGGGATCGATCTGGTGGAACAGATGATCCGGATTGCCGCGGGCGAGAAACTTTCGATCAGGCAGAGCGATGTGAAATTCGACGGATGGGCCGTCGAAAGCCGCGTCTATGCCGAAGATCCATATCGCAATTTTCTTCCATCCACGGGCCGGCTGACACGCTATCGGCCTCCAGAAGAGCAAACGGCCAACGGCGTGACAGTGCGCAGTGATACCGGCGTCTACGAGGGCGGCGAGATTTCACTCTACTACGACCCCATGATCGCCAAGCTCGTGACGCATGCGCCGACCAGGGCGGCGGCGATCGCCGCCCAAAGTGACGCGCTCGATGCATTTATGATCGACGGCATTCGCCACAACGTTCCATTCCTCGCGGCGCTCATGGCGCATCCGCGCTGGCAGGCCGGCAAACTCTCGACCGGCTTTATTGCCGAAGAATTCTCGGGCGGTTTTCACGGCGCCGCGCCGCAAGGCGAAGCGGCAAAAGTGCTTGCAGCCGTCGCCGCTGCTATCGACCACGTGCTCGGCGAGCGCAAGCGGCGCATATCGGGACAATTGGGCGGCAAGAGCGTGACACGGGAAAGCGAGCGGGCGGTCTGGCTCGGCGAGGAGGAAATACGCCTGACCGTGAAGAGCGAGAATGGTGTGATCGAGGTCCGGTTTCATGGCGGCAAGGCCCGCGCGTCGCGCGTCGTGTCGACCTGGAAGCCGGGCGCGCCGGTCTGGAATGGAACGGTCGACGGCCGTCCGGCAACCGTTCAAGTGCGCGCGATTCCGAACGGTTTTGCGTTGTCCTACCGTGGCGTCGAGACCCGCGCCTATGTCTATACCGAGCGCGAGGCCGGCTACGCGCGGCTGATGCCGGTGAGGAAGGCGGGCGACACTGGCAAGCAGGTTGTGTGCCCGATGCCCGGACTGGTGGTCTCGATTGCGGTCAAGGAGGGGCAGGAGGTCAAGGCCGGGGAAACGGTCGCGGTGGTGGAAGCGATGAAGATGGAAAATGTGCTGCGCGCCGAGATCGACGGCACGGTCAAGAAGATCAACGCCAAGCCGGGCGACAGTCTTGCGGTCGATGCCGTCATTCTCGAGTTTGCCTGAAGAGCGGCGCGATTAGCCCTCTCGACTGGCCAGCAAGGCCTGTCGCCGGCCGAGCCACAGGCCGTTGACCAGCCAGACCGCGGCCAACCCGATCGCGATCGTGGCCATAAGAACGGAGCCAAAACCGGTCATAGCGATCAGCGCGTAAGCCCAGGCGCCAACCTGATCGCCGCCGCGATAGACAACGGTATCGATAAAATTCTTCGCCTTGTAGCGGTCCTCGCGCGGCACCACGGTATAGAGCACCTCGCGGGTCGGTCGCGCGATGGCGTAGTCGCTAGAACGGCGCAGTACCTGGAACACGACCAGCGTCGACACGGCCGGCAAAACAGCCAAAGCACCGAAGCCGAGCAGGGTGAGAGCCGGCAAAATTGCGAGCGTCAGACCCACACCGAGGATGCCGACGATACGGCCGGTGAAAAACAACTGCACGACCAACGTAATCACGTTCACCGCAAGGTCGATTTGCGCAAAGAACGCGGTCTGCGCGCCGCGATCATGAAAATTGTCGCGCACGAGGCTTGCCTGCTGGAAGTAGAGGAACGTTGCGGTGATTGCGAACAGCAGGATGAAAAGGCTGACATTGGCGAGATAGGCCGACCTGAAGGGATGCGTAATACCGGCGAATACATTCCCGCCCACAGGGCTGCCCGGTGATTCATGTGGGCGCGCGTTAAGCGCCTCCGACAGCCGCGACAAATGCCGCACGCTGAATACCGCGGCTTCGATCAAGATGATCGCACCGACCAGCAGCAGCGGTGTCGGCACATGCCGGGCGAAGGTTGCGGTGATAGTCGAGCCTGTAATCGCTCCAATGGTTGCTCCAGCCGCGATGAAACCGAACAGCCGCTTGCCTTGCTCGGAATTGAAGGTGTCCACGATAAGCGCCCAGAACACGGACACGACGAACAGGTTGAAAATTGAGATCCAGATGAAAAACGCACGCCCGATCCAAATGGTCTGCTCGGCGTCGGCGAAATGCAGCGCGATCGCAAACAGCAGGATGTTGGCGGCGAAGAACCGGTAGGTGATGGTGATGAAACGTGTGCGCGGCAAAGTCTTCACGAGGTAAGCATAGGGGACGTTGAGCAGCAGCATGCCAACCAGCGTGCCGGTGAAGAGCCACTGCAGATTGTTAACGCCGCCGGCGACCCCCATCTGATCGCGGATCGGACGCATGATGTAATAGGAAGACAGGACCGAGAAGATGTAGAGCCAGGCCCAGCCCAGTACGGGTGCTTCGCCGGGCCGGACTTGTGCCAGCCGGCCCAGGAAGGTGTGGAAAAAGCCGCCGGCGCTTGCTTCGGCGCCGGCGGCTTCCGTGCCTTGTGTCATTGACTGACTCCGAGCGCCTTGCGTAGCTCGGAAACTGACAGCGCTTTGCCGAACAGCGGGCTGGGTGGGGCAAATTCCTTGGCGCGCGCGAGCGGAACCTCGACTGGTTCGAAACCGGCGTCGCGTACGATCTGCGCGGCGACCTTCATCGCGCCGGCATCGTCGCCGGCGATCGCTACGCCCAGCTTTTCACCGGATCGATGTGCTTCGCTCGTGAACCGGCCCGCGCCGGTTGAATTGAATGCCCGCACCAGACGCGTACCGGGCAGATGTTCGACATCGGCTTCGCCGACACCTTTTTCCTGCGCTGCTTTGGCGACGTCACCGTCGCGCGATATCACGGGGTTCGAGGCATTCAGCACGACCTTCCCAGCGAGCGCTTTCGCATTGTCACGGCCGACCTGCGGCAGAGCCGAGTAGGGCACCGCGATAAGAATGACGTCGCCAAACGCGGCGGCCTGCTCGACTGTGCCTGCACCGGCGTTGGGGCCGGCATCCTCAACCAGTTTCTTGAGCTCATCTGGGTGGCGCGAGGAGAACATAACCGGATGACCGGCCTTGGCGA
>JBEVFG010000330.1:0-3396 GCA_040512415.1 Pseudolabrys sp.
CCCGCAATTGCGCCCACGCCGAAACCGATCGCGGCCGCGTTGCGCCCGTTCCGCGCTTCGCTTGGTGTCGCCGCCGCGAGCGCTATCGCGCCCGTCAGCGCCACCGCAGCGGTGTATTTGATCAACGCCTTCATTTTGATCTCCTTCCGTGTCGGCTTTGATGTATCGGAGGAAAATTCGGGAACACCGGGGCTGGTTCCAGTACTGCTCATTTTTGCCGGTCACGAAATCGTCACGCCGCTTGGCGGATTCGAAGTTACATGGCCAAAAAGGGGCGGACCAAGGTCCGCCCCTCACCACGTTGCGAATTGTTCCTTCAATCACCGTGCAATGTTGCATCGTAAGTCGGACTGAGAGCGGGGTCGTATGCGAGTGGATTGGCGACCAAAGCGCCGCTCAATATAACGATCCCGGCAATCGCGATCGCAGGCGCGAAGAAAGACCTGTTTTGAGTCGAAGATGCCGCAAATCGGAGGGGTTCGTGGCCTGCAAGCGGCCTATTAACGATCGCCGCGAGGACTTGTGAATCGGCGCGTGGCGCCCTTGCCGG
The DNA here is from genome assembly GCA_040512415.1 of Pseudolabrys sp. Lineage (GTDB taxonomy): Bacteria > Pseudomonadota > Alphaproteobacteria > Rhizobiales > Xanthobacteraceae > Pseudolabrys. The sequence continues at coordinate 551 of JBEVFG010000330.1, forward strand.
GGCAGCGGGTTGCGCCTATAGGTCTTGCTTTAATGACCATTGCGCCGAAACCCTCATTCGTCCTCAGCAGACGGCACTTGTTGGGGATCGAGGGGCTTTCCCAACACGACATTTCTGGTCTCCTCGACCTTGCCGAGGAATTCGTCGAACTCAATCGTCAGGTCGAAAAGAAGCGCACGTCGCTGCGCGGTCGCACCCAGATAAACCTGTTTTTTGAGGTCTCCACCCGGACCCAGGCCTCTTTCGAGCTCGCAGGTAAGCGCTTGGGCGCCGACGTGATGAACATGTCGACCGGTTCATCCTCGATGCGCAAGGGCGAAACCCTGATCGATACCGCAATCACGCTCAACGCTATGCATCCGGACATCATCGTCGTTCGCCATCACGCGTCCGGGGCGGTCGAGTTGCTGGCACGAAAAGTCGATTGCTCCGTTATCAACGCCGGAGATGGATCGCACGAGCACCCTACCCAGGCCTTGCTCGATGCGTTGGCGATCCGCCGCAATAAGGGACGCATCGAAGGATTGCTGGTCGCCATCTGCGGCGACATCCTTCATTCGCGCGTCGCACGATCCAACATTATCCTGCTCAATGCCATGGGCGCGCGTGTCCGCGTCGTCGCGCCTTCGACGCTCCTGCCGCCAGGTATCGAGCGCTTCGGCGTCGAAGTGGCCCGTGACATGCGCGAGGGCCTCGCCGACGCCGACATCGTAATGATGTTGCGGCTTCAAAAAGAGCGAATGAACGGCTCGTACGTGCCGTCGATGTCCGAATATTTCCAGTACTACGGTCTTGACGAAAAGAAGCTTGCCTATGCGAAACCGGGCGCGCTGGTCATGCATCCGGGCCCGATGAACCGCGGCGTCGAAATCGACTCCATCGTCGCCGACGGCGCCCAGTCGCTGATCCGCGAACAGGTCGAGATGGGCGTGGCGGTGCGCATGGCGGTGCTCGAAGCGCTTTCACGGAATCTGCCGAACGCATGACGATGATGTTATCCGACCGCCGTCCGATCCTGCTTGCCAACGCCCGGATCGTCGATCCGTCGCGCGATCTTGATATTGTCGGCGATCTGCTGATCGCCGACGGCGTGGTGCGCGAGGCGAAGAAAGGTATCGGCGCTGCCGGAGTGCCGGAAGGCACCGACGTGATCGACTGCCGCGGCAAGCTCGTCGCCCCCGGCTTGATCGACATGCGGGCGTTCATCGGTGAGCCGGGCGAAGCCAGCCGGGAAACGCTCGCTTCGGCCAGCCACGCGGCCGCAGCCGGTGGTGTTACGACGATTATCTGCCAGCCGGATACGTCGCCAGCAATCGATAACCCTGCAACCGTCGACTATGTCCTTCGGCGCGCGCGCGATACGGGCATCGTCCACGTTCATCCGATGGCCGCAATCACCAAAGGCCTTGAAGGTAAGGAAATGACGGAGATCGGCCTGCTCAAGGCAGCCGGAGCCGTCGCCTTTACCGACGGCGCCAAGAGCATCACCAACGCGCAAGTCATGCGACGCGCCCTCACTTACGCCGGCGACTTTGACGCTCTAATCGTACATCACATCGAGGATCCCAATCTGGTCGGCGACGGCGTCATGAATGAAGGCGAATTCGCCGCCCGGCTCGGCCTGCTCGGAATTCCCAAAGCCGCCGAAACGATCATGCTCGAGCGCGACGCACGTCTCGTTGCATTGTCAGGCGGCCGCTATCACGCGGCCTCTGTCACCTGCGCGGAGACGCTCGACGTTCTGCGCCGGGTAAAAGAGGTGGGCCTCAACATCACCGCTTCGGCCTCAATCAACCACCTCACACTCAACGAGATCGATATTGGCCCCTACCGTACCTTCCTGAAACTGTCGCCCCCACTCCGTGCCGAGGACGACCGAAAATTGCTGGTCCAGGCTGTCGCCGGCGGTCTCGTGGATGTGGTGGTATCGGATCACAATCCGCAGGACGTGGAGACAAAACGTCTACCCTTTGCAGAGGCTGCACCGGGCGCGATCGGTCTCGAGACAATGCTGAGCGCCGGACTGCGCCTCGTCCATAGCGGCGAGATTGAGTTAACGGCCCTGCTGCGCGCGATGTCGACGCGCCCGGCGGAGTTGCTGGGCCTTCCCGGCGGTACGCTCAGAAGCGGCACGCCTGCCGACGTTATTGTTGTTGATACCGAGCTCCCCTGGGTCCTTGACCCAAATGAGCTCAAATCAAAGTGCAAGAACACGCCCTTCGACGAAGCACGGCTCACTGGCCGTGTGGTGCGCACGATAGTCGCCGGGCGAACTGTCTACGAGTACGTATGATCGCCACTCTTGCCTTCACCTTCGGGTACCTGCTCGGCTCGATTCCCTTTGGCCTCCTGCTCACGCGCGCGGCCGGCGGCCCTGATATCAGAGCGATCGGATCGGGCAATATCGGCGCGACCAACGTTTTGCGTACGGGCCACAAGGCCCTCGCCGCCGCGACGCTGCTCTGCGACATGCTCAAAGGCGCCGTCGCTGTTCTCGCCGCGGCGCGTTACGGTCCTGATCCAGCACTTGCGGCCGGACTTGGGGCGTTCCTCGGCCATCTCTTTCCGGTCTGGCTCAAATTCAAAGGTGGCAAAGGGGTCGCCACTTATATTGGCCTGCTTATCGGACTCCATTGGCCGGCGGCATTGTTCTTCTGCGTCGTGTGGCTCGCCGTCGCTGCGGCCACCCGCTATTCCTCACTCGCCGCGCTCATCGCGAGCGCGCTTACGCCGCTCGCCATCTGGTATTTCGGCTTGCCCAATGTCGCGGCGCTGTTTCTGCTGCTCACCGTTTTGTTGTGGTTCATGCACCGCGCCAACATTGCGCGACTGCTGAATGGCAGCGA
>JBEVFG010000331.1:0-6528 GCA_040512415.1 Pseudolabrys sp.
CGCTGGATGTGGCTGAAAGACAGGCCCGGAAATCGCGCCTCGAAAAAGCGGTCGACGCGCATGCCTGATTCATCGCCCGTGACGGAGACAGTCTGGACCTTGCCTGCAGCCTGTAACCGCTCCGCCCCGGCCACTGGGGGCGCCGGCCGTGGGACGGCACGTTGCGCTCGCACCTCGGGGTGACGGAACGACTGGTGGCGCGCCTGACGCGATTTATGCCGCGGCCCGGCTTGCTGACGGCCGCCGCCGGGCTGGCGCGGGCCGGATTTTCCGCGGCTCATGCCCCGCCCCGTTCCTTCCGCAGTTTCGCCCAGTATTCGAGCCGCTTTCTGATTTCACGCTCGAAGCCGCGCTCCGGCGGGTCATAGAACTTCTGCCGTTCCAGCGCCTCTGGAAAATAGTTCTGGCCAGAGAATGCCTCCTCGGCAGCGTGATCGTAGGCGTAGCCGCGGCCGTAGCCTTCGTCCTGCATCAACCGGGTCGGCGCGTTGAGGATGTGCTTGGGGGGCAGCAGAGAACCAGCCTCCTTCGCCGTGCGCATGGCGGCGCCGAATGCAGCATAGCCGGCATTGGATTTGGGCGCCGTCGCGCAATACACCACCGCCTGCGCGATCGCGAGCTCGCCTTCGGGCGATCCCAGGAAATCGTAGGCGTCCTTCGCTGCGTTGGCGATCACAAGCGCCTGCGGGTCGGCCAGACCGATATCCTCGATCGCCATGCGCACTACGCGGCGCGCGATATAAAGCGGCGGTTCGCCGGCATCCAGCATGCGGCACAGATAATAGAGCGCGGCGTCGGGATCGGATCCGCGCACCGACTTGTGCAGCGCGCTGATCAGATTGTAGTGGCCGTCCTGGCTCTTGTCGTAGATCGGGGCGCGCCGCTGCACGATGTCCTGCAATTTGGCGCTTCCGAAAATCTCGTCCTTGCGCGCCGCGCGCCAGACTTCCTCGGCAAGCGTCAGCGCCGCCCGGCCGTCACCGTCCGCCATGCGGACCAAAGATACACGCGCTTCGGCATCAAGCGGCAGCGGCCGCTTCTCGATTGTTTCAGCCCGCTTGAGCAGATCCTCGATTGCCGCTGCATCGAGCGACTTGAACACCAGCACGCGTGCGCGGGAAAGCAATGGCGCGTTCAGTTCGAATGACGGATTCTCAGTGGTGGCGCCGACGAGGACGATGGTGCCGTCCTCCATCACGGGCAGGAAACTGTCCTGCTGGGCGCGGTTGAAGCGGTGGATCTCGTCGACGAACAGAAGCGTGCCCTGCCCCATTTCGCGGCGGTGACGCGCCTCCTCGAACACCTTCTTCAGGTCCGCAACGCCGGTAAATATGGCGGAAATCTGCTCGAAATGCAGGTCGGTCGCCTGCGCCAGCAGCCGCGCGACCGTGGTCTTGCCGGTGCCCGGCGGCCCCCAGAACACGAGCGAACCGAGCGATCGCGTCTCCAGCATGCGCGTGAGCGCGCCGTCCGGCCCGAGCAGATGATCCTGCCCGACCACGTCTTCGAGTTTCTGCGGCCTGAGCTTGTCGGCGAGCGGTCTCGGTGCGTCCTTATCGAGGCCCGCGGCAGCAAAGAGATTGGGACCGCTGGTTTTGGGCCGGACAGCCATCGGACCGTCACTCCCTCATCCGCCGAAGACGGCGGAGATTTTCTGCCCGTTGCGAACGAACACGATGCGCCAGGCGCGGTTCTGCGTCTTGCTCAGGCGCTCAAGATCGTGGGTCCTGGTGATGCGCTCACCATTAACCTCCTGGATCACGTCGCCGCGCTGGAAGCCAAGATTGCTGGCATACGACCCGTTATCCACGTCGACGACGACCACGCCCTCTTCAGCATTGCGCACCTGCAGCTCGTCAACGAGCACCGGCGAAAGATTGGCGATCTTCACACCCGAAAACGGCGAGCGCGAGCGGATCACGATCTCCTCGCGCGGCATTTCAGGAGCAATCTGCAGCGCGACCGTCACGGTCTGCTCGCGTCCGCCCCGCACGATGCCAAGCCGCGCAGTGCCGCCAAGCGCCTTGGTCGCAAAACGATAGTCAAAGGCATTGGGATCCTCGACGTCCTGACCATCGACCGACACGATGAGGTCGCCTGGCTTGAGCGAGGCGCGCGCCGCCGGACTGTCCGGCGCAACATTCGCGATCAGCGCGCCTAACGGACGCTTAAGCCCCATGCTGTCGGCGATGTCGGCCGTCACATCCTGCAATTTGGCGCCGAGCCATGGCCGCGCGACGGCCTTGCCGCCGGTCTTGGCGGACGCCACCACCACCTTCACCATGTTCGCGGGGATTGCAAAACCGACGCCCTGCGAGCCGCCCGAGCGCGAAAAAATAGCGGTATTGATACCGACGAGCTTGCCGGTCATGTCAACCAGCGCGCCGCCCGAATTGCCCGGATTGATCGCGGCATCCGTCTGAATGAAAAATTGATAGTCGCTGACGCCGACCTGCGTGCGCGCCAGCGCCGACACGATGCCTTGGGTCACCGTTTGTCCGACACCGAAGGGATTGCCGATCGCGAGCACCACGTCGCCGACCTGCAGCGCGTCGGAATCCGCGAAGTCGAGCACCGGAAAGCGTTCGTGTCCATCCTTGACGCGCAGGATGGCAAGATCAGTTCGCGGATCCTTGAGCACCAGTGACGCCTCGAACTCGCGCTTGTCGGAGAGCGAAACCTTCACTTCGTCGGCGCCCTCGATGACGTGGTTGTTCGTGACGATCAGCCCGCTGGCGTCGACGATGACGCCCGAGCCGAGCGACCGTTGCACCTGGTTGCCCAGACCGCCGGGTACGCCGAAGAACCGGCGGAAGATCGGATCGTCGAGCAAAGGATTGCGATTTTGAACGACCTTGGCGGCATAGACGTTCACCACCGCAGGCGCCACGCGCTGCACCACCGGCGCATAGGAAAGGCGCAATTCCGATTGCGTCGGCACGCGCCGCTCCTGGGCGACCGCACTCGCCGAAAGACCTGCGGCAAACAGGGCGGCAATCAGACACACGGGGCGCATTGGCTCGATTCCTGAGGTCTCATCCAGTCATGGCCGGGGTTATCCCGTCCGTCCACGACTTAAAAGCAGGACGTGGATGCCCGGCACAAGGCTTGTGCTCGGGCCGGGCATGACTCACGTCCGAATGGGCGAGATATAGGCCTCTCTCGGGCCCAAATGAAGGCCGGGGCCGCCCTTCCCACCCTCAGGGTAAAGGCCTCTATTCGACCGCCGGCACCGTGCGCAGATAGGCGACGATGGCGTCCAGGTCGCCCGGTGTGATTGTCGCGTAATAGTGATAGCCCATCGGCGGCTTGAGCTTGCTGCCGTCCTTGCTCACGCCGGCGGCAATCGCGCGCTTGATCTCGTCGTCGGTCCAGGCGCCGATGCCCTTGGTCTTGCTCGAGGTGATGTTGCGTGACACCGACACACCCCAAGGCCCGGGGAATTCAAAGCCGCCGGCGCCAAGCTTCGTCGCAAATTCGCGGCCGCGTTGCCCCATTGGCGTGTGACATTCCATGCAATGCGCGATGGTCACGAGATAAAAGCCCTTCTTGACCGTGTCGCTCATCATCGCATCGGTGAAAGGCTTGTCGCCACCGGGCGGGATCGGGTGACCCTGCGGAATCTTGTAGACCGGGTCCGCCACCGTGTTCTTGATCGGCTTGATCGTCCGCAAATAAGCAATGACCGCATCGAGATCGCGGTCGGTCATGATCTCATAGAAGCCGCTCGGCATGACCATGGCGACCGGCACGCCATTCTTTTTGATGCCCTTTCGCATGACCTGCTTGAGCTCGGCGTCAGTATAGCTGCCAATACCGGTCTCCTTATCTTGCGTGATGTTGGGCGCCGTCACCTTGAACGGAGGTTCGTCCCACGACAGGCCGCCGGAAAACGCCTTGTCCATAATGTCGCCCTGCGGCCCCTTCGGGGTGTGGCAGTTGCCGCAGGTCAGAATTCCGTTGACCAGATAGTCGCCGCGCTTGATCAGGTCGCCGCTCGCGGCTTGCGCATTGGCGGCGCCAGCCGACGCGACACCAAACGCAACTACGAAGAGTACCGAACGAAATGCCATGACGTTCCCCCACGAGGCCAAATACGGCCACGATCATAACGGCCGGACACGAGCCCGCAAATAAAAAGGGCGGCAATGCCTGCCGCCCTTTCACAGAACCGTATTAAAAAATTTAAGCCGCCGCGGTCGCTGTCTCTTCGGCCTTTTTCTCCTGCACAGGCCCGGAGTCCTTCCCCTTGGCGTCGACATCGCGATCGACGAATTCGATGACCGCCTGCGCGGCATTGTCGCCATAACGGAAGCCGGCTTTCATGATGCGGGTGTAGCCGCCATTGCGCTCCTTGTAGCGCGGGCCGATCACGTCGAAGAGTTTCTTGACCTGGGCGATGTCACGGACTTCCGCGATCGCCTGGCGGCGCGCATGCAACCCGCCTTTCTTGGCAAGCGTCACCAGCTTTTCCACAACCGGGCGCAACTCCTTCGCCTTCGGCAGCGTGGTGATGATCTGCTCGTGCTTGATCAGGGCCGCCGCCATGTTGGCAAACATGGCACGGCGATGCGCGGGCTTCTTGCCGAGCTTGCGGTGAACCTTGCCGTGACGCATCGCGTACTTCCCTTCGTTCCGTTTTAAGCCGCGATGCGGCTTAGTAATGATCCTCGAAGCGCTTGGCGAGCTCTTCTATATTCTCCGGCGGCCAGCCCGGCACTTCCATGCCGAGATGCAGCCCCATCTGCGCCAGCACTTCCTTGATTTCGTTGAGCGACTTGCGCCCGAAGTTCGGCGTGCGCAGCATTTCCGCTTCGCTCTTCTGCACCAGATCGCCGATGTAAACGATATTGTCGTTCTTCAGGCAGTTGGCCGAGCGCACCGAGAGCTCGAGCTCGTCGACCTTCTTGAGGAAGGCCGGATTGAACGCAAGGTCCGGAATTGTCTCGGCAGCAGCTTCCTTGCGCGGCTCTTCGAAATTCACGAAAACATTCAGCTGATCCTGCAGGATGCGCGCGGCATAAGCAAGCGAGTCATCTGGCGACACCGCACCGTTGGTCTCGATCGTCATGGTCAGCTTGTCGTAGTCGAGAATTTGCCCTTCGCGGGTGTTCTCGACCTTGTAGGAGACCTTGCGCACCGGCGAGTAAAGGCTGTCGACCGGAATAAGGCCGATCGGCGCATCCTCGGGGCGGTTGCGTTCGGCGGGCACGTACCCTTTGCCCGTATTGACCGTGAACTCCATGCGGTTCTCGGCGCCCTCGTCGAGCGTGCACAGCACGAGGTCCGGATTGAGCACGACCACATCGCCGACGGTCTGGATGTCGCCGGCAGTGACCGTGCCAGGCCCCTGCTTCTTCACGACCATCCGCTTGGGACCTTCGCCCTGCATCTTGATGGCGATGTCCTTGATGTTGAGCACCATGTCGGTGACGTCCTCGCGCACGCCGGCGATCGAGGAGAACTCATGCAGCACACCATCGATGTGCACGGACTGCACCGCCGAGCCCTGCAGCGAGGAGAGCAGAATGCGGCGCAGCGCATTGCCGAGCGTGACGCCGAATCCCCGTTCGAGAGGCTCGGCAACCACCGTCGCGACCCGCGCGGCGTTGCCGCCGGCGGAGACCTGGAGCTTGTTCGGCCTGATCAGTTCCTGCCAATTCTTCTGGATCACGTCTTCACCTTTTCAGCGGCGCGGTCTTCTCGCGCCTAGCGCACCCCACCCGCCGCGTGGGGAAAATTTCGGCGGTAGATCACGCGCGGGACGTCAATGCCCGCGCGAAAGAAACAATCAAACGCGCCGCCGCTTGCGCGGCCGGCAACCGTTGTGCGGTATCGTCGTCACGTCACGGATCGAGGTAATCGTAAAGCCGGCCGCCTGCAGCGAACGCAACGCCGACTCACGTCCCGAACCTGGACCTGACACCTCGACCTCCAGAGTGCGCATGCCGTGCTCCTGTGCCTTCTTGGCGGCATCTTCTGCGGCAACCTGCGCGGCATAGGGCGTCGACTTGCGCGAACCCTTGAAGCCCATGGTCCCGGCCGACGACCAGGCAATCGTATTGCCCTGCGCGTCGGTGATCGTAATCATGGTGTTGTTGAACGAGGCCGCGACATGCGCGACGCCTGACGCGATGTTCTTGCGTTCGCGCCGGCGGACGCGAGTAGCTTCCTTACCCATTCTTAGTCCTTTCGCGCCCGCGCGCCGTAACCGGCGCGTGAGCTTGTCCTGTTATCAAGTTGGTCCCGCTGCCTTCTTCTTGCCGGCGATCGTCTTGGCCGGGCCTTTGCGGGTCCGTGCATTCGTGTGGGTGCGCTGGCCGCGAACAGGCAGGCCCTTGCGGTGGCGCAGGCCGCGATAGCAGCCGAGATCCATCAGACGCTTGATGTTGAGCTGCACCTCGCGCCGCAGGTCGCCTTCGACCATGTAGTCGCGGTCGATGATTTCACGGATCTGGAGCACCTCGGCGTCGGTCAACTGCGAGACCCGGCGCTCCTTCGGCAGATTAACCTTGCCCATGATATCCT
>JBEVFG010000332.1:0-11343 GCA_040512415.1 Pseudolabrys sp.
ACCAGGGCACGCTTGATTGCGGCTTGCCGGGTCGGGGAGGTGATCTGCGCGCCCATCAGATCCGTCACGTAGAACACGTCCACCACGCGTTCGCCGAACGTGGCGACATGTGCGGAGGCAATGTTGAGGTTGAGTTTGGACAGCGTTGCCGTCAGTTCATAGAGTAGACCGGTGCGATCGAGGCCCGTGACCTCGACCATTGTGTAGCGGTGAGACCATTGGTTGTTGATAGTGACTGACGGCTCCACCGCGAAAGCGCGGATACGGCCTTTGGGTGGCGATCTATTGGTGACCAAATCCGGCAGCCTTAACTCCCCACGAAGCGCCTTTTCGATCGAGTCGGCGATGCGGTGCCCGCGGCGTTCTTCGTCTTCGTCGCGGTCGAATTCACGCGACAACGAGATCGTATCGAGCGCGCGGCCATCGGTCGTGGTGTAGATCTGCGCGTCGACGATGTTGGCGCCGGCCAGAGCACAAGCGCCTGCGATGATCGACAGCAACCAGGGATGGTCGGGCGCAAGCAGCGTGAGCTCCGTAACGGCGCGCTCCGAGTCGAACGATATCGATGTTGCGAGGCGTTTGTCGGCGTCTTCGGTGACGCGCACGAAATTGGCGTGCTCGATCTTGTGTGGCAGATCGACCTTGAGCCAATAGGCCGGATAATGCTTGGCGATATACGCTTCGATCCGATCCTGCGGCCAGTTTTTCATCGCCTCGCGGAATTCATTCTGCGCAATAGCGACGCGCTGGGCGCGGTTGACTTCGGAGAATCCGCCGGTGAGCACGGGTTCGGTCTCGTAATAAAGTGTGCGGATCAACTGCGCCTTCCAGCCGTTCCATACGCCGGGCCCCACCGCGCGGATGTCCGCTGTCGTAAGAATAGTGAGCAACTTCAGGCGCTCGGCCGATTGCACGGTGGCGGCGAAATTCTCGATCGTCTTGCGGTCGGAAAGGTCGCGCGATTGCGCCACGCTCGACATCACCAGGTGATTCTCTATCAGCCAGGCCACCGTGTCTGTGTCAGCGGCTGAAAAGCCCATGCGCGGGCAGAACCTCCGGGCCACACGTGCGCCGGCGATCGAGTGGTCTTCCGGCCGGCCCTTGGCGATGTCGTGCAGGAACAGCGTGACATAGAGCAGGTCGCGATGCTCGGGCAGAATCTTGTGGATCAGCTCGTTTGCGAGCGGCGATTCAGTGCTGCCGCCCCGCTCGATTTCGGCAAGCACGCCGATACAGCGCAGAAGATGCTCGTCCACCGTGTAGTGGTGATACATGTTGAACTGCATCATCGCGACGATCTTCCCGAAGGCCGGCACGAAACGCCCTAGCACGCCTGCCTCGTTCATCCGCCGCAGCACGGTTTCCGGATCGTTCTTGGATGTCAGGATCTCCAGAAAGAGCCCGTTGGCTTCCTTGTTTTCGCGTAGCTTGGCGTCGACCAATTTAAGTGAGCGGGTGATCGCGCGCATGCCGTCGGGGTGGAAGGCCAGATTGTGCTTCTGCGCTAAATGGAAAATACGGATCAGGTTGACTGGATCGCGCTTGAAGCCATTTGGGTGCGCGAGCAAGATGCGGTTCTTGTCGACGATAAAATCGTCGCTTTCGGCAAGCTTACGCCGTTTCACCGGCCGAAAACGCTCCATGACGCGGCTGAGCATCGGAACACTTTTGGCGTGGCTGTCTTCCAGTTCGGCGCACAGGATAGCCGTCAGGTCGCCGACATCCTTGGCGATCAGGAAATAGTGCTTCATGAAACGCTCGACGTCCTGCAGGCCGGGGTGCTCGGTGTAGCCGAGCCGCACCGCGATCTCGCGCTGGATGTCGAACGACAACCGCTCTTCGGCGCGACCCATGAGAAAGTGCATGTGACAGCGCACCGACCAGAGGAAGTCTTCGCAGCGCCGGAACAGCTGATATTCCTGCTTGTCGAAGACTCCGCGCTTGATCAGTTCGTCCGGCTCGCGCACGCGGTAGACGTATTTGGCGATCCAGAACAACGTGTGCAGGTCGCGCAGTCCGCCTTTGCCGTCTTTCACGTTCGGCTCGACCAGGTAGCGCGATTGTCCGCTGCGACGGACACGGTCTTCGCGTTCGGCTAGCTTGGCCGCGACAAATTGAGGGGCGGTGTTGCGAACGACGTCCTTGTCGAAGCGGGTCACCAGCTCGTCGAACAATTTGCGGTCGCCGAGCAGGAAACGCGCTTCGAGAATGGCAGTGCGGATGGTGATGTCCGCCTTCGCCTGGCGGATGCATTCGTCGACCGAGCGGGTGGCGTGGCCTACCTTTAGCCCGAGATCCCACAGGCAATAGAGAATGGCTTCGGCGATCGACTCGCCCCATGCGGTCTGCTTGTAGGGCAACAGAAACAACAAATCGATGTCGGAGCCTGGCGCCTGCAACCCGCGGCCATAGCCGCCGGTCGCGACAACAGCCATGCGCTCGGCCTCGCTCGGGTTTTGCGACGGATAAAGGTGCTTGCGCGCGAATTCGAACAGGACGCGGATGACCTCGTCTTCTATCTTGCAGAGACGTTCGGCACAGCGCCGCCCGTGACGGTCTTTGAGCAGCAGTTGCTCGGCCTTGGCGCGGCCGTCGGTCAATGCAACCTTGAGCTTTTGCGCTACCAGAGACCGGAGATCGCGCTCATTGCCGGTGTGAGCCTTGGCGAGTTTCTCCAGGTCGGCGGTAATCGCGCGCACATCGATCAGTTCGCCCGACCCACGCGAGGTTCGTTCGGCAGCCGGACGGTCGTCTTGATCGAGCGCAAGTGATGTCATGGGTCCATCGGATAGCGGAGGCGGGGCGGTAAGTCACCCGCCCGACAGAGATATTTCTTGCAATACCCGATTTTGAGGCATCCGCGGGGCTGGTGACGGCAGCCGAAGAGTGTGGTTCGGTGTCGTGACAATCCACCATGCGGGGAGACTAAACACGATGCGCATGTTCCAGGTCTGCGTTTGCGGTCAGCCGTTGCAACTCAATGAGCAGCCCACGCCGGAGCCGAAAGGCACAGAAGTCCTGCTGAAGGTCCTGGCCGCAGGTGTCTGCCACAGCGATCTGCACCTCGCCGATGGGTGGTTCGATCTGGGCGGCGGCAAACGGATGAGCCTTGCCGATCGCGGCATGAAACTTCCGGTCACGCTTGGTCATGAAAACGTCGGCGAGGTCGTCGCCTTTGGCCCGAACGCCAAGGGCGTCAAGGTCGGCGACCGCCGGCTTGCGCATCCGTGGATCGGCTGCGGCAGCTGCGGCCCATGTCAGCGCGGCGAGGAAAATCTTTGCCGCGCCATGCGCAGCCTAGGTGTTTTTTCGAACGGCGGTTACGCCGACTATCTGATGGTTCCGCATCCGCGCTATCTGTTCGATATCGGCGACCTGCCGCCGGAGCGCGCGGCGCCGCTCGCATGTTCCGGCGTCACGACGTACGGCGCCTTGAAAAAAATTTCCACGCTGAAAAGCGAGCCGACCGTGATCATCGGCGCCGGCGGTCTTGGACTCATGTGCCTCGCCTTGCACAAGGCGATGGGCGGCCACAGCGCCATTGTGGTCGATATCGATCCGGTAAAGCGCGACGCCGCGAAAAAGGCAGGTGCTGAAAAAGTCGTCGATGGTGGCGCTGCGGATGCATCACAGCAAATCATCGATATGACCAATGGCGGCGCCTGGGGCGTCATTGATCTTGTGGGCTCCTCGCAAAGCGCGCGCGTCGGCTATGACTGCCTGATCAAGGGTGGCAAATATGTCGTCGTCGGTCTTTATGGCGGCGACCTGACGGTGCCGTTGCCGCCGATCCCCATGCGTGCGCTGACGATCCAGGGTTCCTATGTTGGCAGCTTGCCCGAGATGAAGGAGTTGATCGAACTTGTCCGGCGCACCGGCATTCCGCCGGTCCCTGTTGCAACTCGTCCACTCGAAGATGTGAATGCGGTGATGGATCAGCTTCGTGCCGGCAAGGTGATCGGCCGCGTGGTACTGACGCCGAATTGAGGAACGCGGCATGAATGCGAACGAGCTGCGCGCGCTGCAGGCGCCGATCAAGGAGCGTTACAAAAACGAGCCGAAAGCGGCTTACATAACGCTCAAGGCGAAAGGCAATCTCGACCGCACGAACATCGCTTGCAAGGTCGAAACGGGACGCGCGCTTGCCGTTGCCGGTCTGCATCCGGCGACAGGCGGCTCCGGTCTCGAGCTTTGCTCTGGCGACATGCTGCTGGAGGCTTTGGTCGCCTGCGCCGGTGTCACCATGAAGGCGGTGGCGACCGCGCTCGATATTCCGCTCAAATTAGCCAGTGTCTCGGCGGAAGGCGATCTCGATTTTCGCGGAACACTCGGCGTGGCCAAAGATGCGCCGGTCGGCTTTGCGCAAATTCGTCTGCGCTTCGATCTCGACACCGACGCATCGCAGGACAAGCTCGATCAGCTGCTCAAGCTCACCGAGCGCTATTGCGTGGTCTATCAAACGATCAAGAATGGACCGCCGGTCGATATAAAGCTTTCGCGCGTCTAGCGGCAGGCGATCTGCTATGCATGGTTGCAACTTGCGCCGCGCTTGGTGGCGTGGTCATGTGCGCCGCCCCAGATGCCTCCCGACCTGTATTTTGCCCTCACGCTCATCGTAAAAATGGCTATCACCGCCGCTTTCGTGCTGGCGGCGACAATTACCGCCGAGCGTGCCGGCCCGCTGGTCGGCGGGCTGGTGGCGACGCTGCCGATCGGTGCGGGGCCGGTTTACGTATTTCTTGCGCTCGATCATGACGCACAATTCATCTCGCAAAGTGCAGTCGCGAGCCTGGCCGTCAATGCGGCGAATGTCATCTTCGCGGTGATCTATTGCGTATTGGCTCAGCGGCGATCGCTCGCCATCAGTCTGGGCGGCACCTATGTCGTGTGGATCGTGCTGACGGCGATCATAACCGCCAGTCACTGGGCGCTCGGTCCCGCGCTTCTGATCAACGTAGCCGCGATTGCGCTGGGGATGTGGGTCGTCCGGCCGTTCCGCCACACGCGCATGCCGCGGCAGCAACCGCGCTGGTACGACTACGCTTTGCGCGCGTTGATGGTCGCCGTCCTGGTGGGCATCGTCGTTACATTCAGCTTCCGTATCGGTTCATATGGCAGCGGGCTTTTGGCGGTGTTTCCGGTCGTGCTGACCAGCATCATCCTCATTCTGCATCGGCGCGCCGGCGGCAAGCCGACTGCATCGGTACTCGCCAATGCGCCGCTCGGCCTGCTTGGTTTCGGCATAGCCTGCATGGTGCTGCATTTGACCGCCGAGCCCTTGGGTGTCGTGGCAGGCCTTTCGCTGGCCCTGGCGACATCGATCGGCTGGAGTCTTGCGGTTCTGGCGGCGCGCCGGCACGGAGTTGCGGTTTAACGCATGTCCCTGGTTCTGTTCGGATTGTTCCTGAAGATCGCGATGACCGCCTCGATCGTGGTGACGGCTTCAGTCATTGTCGAGCGTAGCGGCCCATTCATCGGCTCACTCATCGCGGCGCTTCCGACCGCCGGCGGCGCGGCGATGATCATTCTCGCGCTCGAGCATCCGCCCGAGTTCATCGCACAAAGCGCGGTAGGAAGCCTGATCGCGAATGCCGCCTGCGCGTTCTTTGCGCTGACTTATGCCGCGCTGGCGCAACGGTACTCACTGCAGCTCAGCCTCGGAGGTGCATTCCTCGTGTGGCTTGTCGTCGTGTTCCTGTTGCGGCTGATGGAGTGGAATGCGATCGGTGCGGTCTTGCTAAACGCCGTCATTTATCCGATCGCGATCGCTGCTGCGAGCCGCTTTCGAATCGCCGGCGCGGTGAAGCGTGTCGAGTTGAGCGGCGCTGACCTTGCCTGGCGCGCCGGCGTGGTGACGCTCTGTGTCGTGCTGGTCACGGCGGCGAGCAGCTCGATCGGTTCGTATTTTTCAGGCACGTTCGCCTTTTTTCCGGTGGCCATGGGCTCGTTCTTCATCATCTTGCATCCGCGCATTGGCGGACCGGCAGCGGCAAGCGTCGCTGCGCACGTGCTGACGCCGCTGATCGGGCTGGGCCTCGGCCTGCTCGCCGTGCATCTGTTGGCCGTGCCGATCGGCGTGTGGTGGTCCTACGCAATCGGACTGAGCATCGGCATCGGCTGGAACGCGCTGCTTTGGGCCTTGCGTCAGCGCAAACTATTGCCGTAACCCTTCTTCCAATGCCTTGATCTGCAATGCGAGGTAGCGCGAGAAAATACGGCACTGAGCGAGGCTTCCGGCCGTGAACCAGAGTCCAGGCTGCGCCGTGCGCCGCCACATGTTGCACAGCTCGCCGCCCTCGTCGAAGCCCCAAACCGGGCCGATGCGGTCGGCTATGGCATCGCCGAGGTAGCGGCGGGCGGTTTCCTGCTGGTTCTTGTAGCCGGTGGCCAGCACCAGAAGTTCGGCGGGCACGATGCTTCCGTCACGCAGGCGCGCACCCTCCGGCACGAAGGTCTCGATATCGGCATACTGGAGAAGGCCAATGTCGCTGGAGATGATCAACTCCGAGCAGCCGACGTTGAAGTAATAGCCGCCGCCGCGGCGCAGATACATCATCTGGAACCCGGTTTCGTCTTCGCCGAGCCAGGTATTGAATCCGCGCTGCTCGAGCGCATTGATCAGATTGTTGTCTACCTTCCGGCCTTTTGCGGTGGAGAGCTGATACGAGCGCCTCAGAACCGGATAGGGAAACGAGGTGGCGAGCAGGTCACAATCATCAAACGGAATTCCTTCCGAGTAGATCGCGTAAACGCTCTGTGCTTCCTTCAGGCTCACCACATGGGTCTTGCTGCGCTGGATCATGGTGACTTTCGCGCCGTGCGCGTGCAGCTCCTGCGCGACGTCATGACCGCTGGTGCCGGCCCCGAGCACCAGCGCCTTGCGGCCTTTCCATTGCCCGGCGTTCTTGAACTCGCCCGAATGCATCTTGATGCCGGCAAACTCATCGAGGCCCGGTAGATCAGGCGTGTAAGGGATGCTGCTTACCCCGGTCGCAAAGACAAGGTGGCGTGGCCGCATGACGCGTTTCGTCCCGTCGCTTCGGCGCAGCGTGACGCGCCATTCCGCTTTCTTGTCATCATAAGTGCCTGCAACGAGTTTATGGCCGGTCCAGAAGTTCAGCTCCATCGTCTCGACATAGGATTCGAACCAATTGGCGAGCTTGTCCTTCGGGATGTAGACGGGAAACGTTGGCGGGAAAGGCAAATAGGGCAGGTGGTTGACGTGCACTTCATTGTGCAGCGTCAGCGAATGATAGCGCGTGCGCCAGTTGTCGCCGACGCGTTTGTGCCGATCGATGATCAGCGCGTCGATGCCAAGCTGATGAAGGCGCGCCGCAATAGAAAGTCCGGCTTGCCCGCCACCGACGACGAGCACGGCGGGGTCACCTTTAGAAAAGGCGCGTTGTTTCTTCAGACGATCGGCCCAGTTCTCCGCGCTGAAGTCGCGTGTCGAATCGGGCTCGCCACGCCGTTTGAATTCGTCTTCGTGGCCTCTGAGTTCCTGCAGATTGGTGTTCAGGGTCCAAGCGCGCAGCTTGCCCTGGCTGTCGAGTCTCAGTCGCAGCACCCCCGCGCAGGGACCGAAGGCGCTTTCGAATTCGAACAGCGCTTCGATATTTTCATTGCCGGCGCGGGATATCCAGCGCGGCGGCGTTCGCTTGTCTGGAATATGAAAGTTTCTCGCCTGCGTGCACGACAGCGTCTCACGCAGGGTCGGTTCGATCGCAGACCGGCCGGCCATCGTCTGGATGTTCCAGGTGAAAGCCAGGACATCCCGCCAGAGGCCGTCATCCAGAAACAGTCCGGCCGCCGCCGCGGCGTCGCGTGCCGATAGCGCAGCCTCGAAGCTCTCAAGCCAGCGTTGCGCCTCCGCCAGCGCGGTTGCCTGCTTCCTCTCGGCAACATTCATCATGGTGTCTAAGGTTTACGCGTACCCGTCAGCTTCGCTTTTAGCATATAAAGCGCTTCCATCGCTTCACGCGGCGACAGGTCGTCGGGATTGATCGCGGTGAGGGTGGCGACAAGCAGATCCTCCGCCGATTCAGGCTTTTCCTGCGGTGTCTTCTGGGGAAACGCGAACAAGGGCAGATCCTCAAAGCCCTTGGGCGCGGCGCGGTCTTCCTGCTCCAGCTTGGCGAGCACCAGTTTGGCGCGCTCGATCACGCTTGGCGGCAGGCCGGCAAGCTTCGCGACCTGGATGCCATAAGAGCGGTCGGCCGCGCCCGCGACAACTTCGTGCAGGAAGACGACGTCGCCCTGCCATTCTTTCACGAGCACCGTTGCATTGTGCAGGCGGTCGAGCCGGCCGGCGAGGGCGGTCAACTCGTGGAAGTGTGTGGCGAACAGTGTTCGGCATTTGTTGACGTCGTGCAAATGCTCAACTGTTGCCCATGCAATCGACAGCCCGTCGAAGGTGGCAGTGCCGCGGCCGATCTCGTCGAGGATCACCAGCGCGCGTTCGCCCGCCTGATTGAGGATCGCGGCGGTTTCCACCATCTCGACCATGAACGTCGAACGCCCGCGCGCAAGATCGTCCGCGGCGCCGACGCGCGAAAACAGCTGATCGACGACGCCGATATGCGCCCGCCGGGCGGGAACGAAACTGCCCATCTGCGCGAGGACTGCGATCAACGCGTTCTGCCGCAGGAAGGTTGATTTGCCGGCCATGTTGGGGCCGGTGAGAAGCCAGATACGGCCCGCGCCGGTTTGCGGCGGTGGCGAGAGATCGCAGTCATTGGCGATGAACGGCGTGCCGTCACGCGACAGCGCCTGCTCCACGACCACATGACGGCCCCCATCGATAACGAATGCGTGGCTGTCGTCGACCTCCGGCCGTACGTAGTCGCTCTCGACGGCAAGATGCGCGAGCGCACTTGCGACGTCGAGGGTGGAAAGTGCTTCGGCGCATTCCTTGATGTTGACGCCCTGCGCCATCACGGCCGCTGCCAGCCGCTCGAAAATCTCGAGCTCAAGGCCAAGCGCGCGCTCGGCGGCGCTGGCGATCTTCGCTTCGAGCTCTCCGAGTTCGGTGGTGGTGAAACGCACCTGTCCGGCGAGTGTTTGCCGGTGAATGAATGTGCCGTTGAGCGGTGCGCTCATCAGGCGTTCGCCGTGCTGCGCCGTTACTTCGACGAAATAACCGAGCACGTTGTTATGCTTGATCTTGAGAACGCGAATACCGGTGTCCTCGGCATAGCGGGCCTGCAGCGCCGCTATAACGCGGCGCGATTCATCGCGGAGCGCGCGGGTCTCGTCGAGAATCTTGTCATAGCCTTCGCGGGCGAAGCCGCCGTCGCGCTTGAAGGCCGGCAGTTCGGCGGCGAGCGCGGCGGACAATTCGGCGGCCAGCATACCGTCCGGCTTGCGGCAGGCTTGCATTGCGACCGCAATCTCGGCGGGCTTGTCCTTGAGTGAAGCGAGCGCGCGGGTAAGGTCGGCGGCCGCCAGCATGCCATCGCGGATGGCGGCAAGATCGCGCGGCCCGCCGCGGCCAACGGCCAATCGCGACAGGGAGCGAGCGAGATCGGGTGCGGCGTGCAGGCGGGAGCGGGTTTCCGTGCGCGCGGCCGCATCGCCCGCAAAGCTTGTGACCGAGTCGAGTCGCCTGGCAATTTGCACGGGATCAGTCAGCGGCGCCGACAGTCGCTGGGCGAGCAACCGCGAGCCGGCCGCGGTCACGGTGCGATCGATGGCATCGAGCAAGGAGCCGCGCCGGTCTCCGGAGAGCGTGCGCATCAGTTCGAGATTGCCGCGGGTCGCCTGATCGATTGCCATGCTGGCCCCGGCACTCTCGCGCAAGGGTGGCGACAGCGGCGGCCGTTGGCCGATCTGCGTGCGTTCGACATAGGTCACGCAAGCCGCGGCGGCCGTGATCTCAAGCCGTGTCAGCGCGCCGAAGGCCTCGCTGGTCGAGACCGCAAAAAATGATGTCAGCCGCCGCTCGGCTGTGGCGCCGTCGAAAACGTCGCGCGCGAGCGGAGTCACACCTGGCAGCGAGCGCCAGAACGCGGCCAGGTCAGGTTCGCTGTAGAGCGCGTCCGAGACGATGATTTCGCCGGGCTCGAGACGCGCGATCTCGGCGGACAGCGTTGCCCGGTCGCATTCGGAAACGCGGAATTCACCGGTCGAAATATCGATCCAGGCAAGCGCGAAGCGGCTATCGTCGCCGGACAGGCGCGCGCGCGCGACTGCGAGTAGATAATTGTTCCGCTTCGCATCGAGTAGCGACTCTTCTGTGAGCGTACCGGGCGTGACCAGACGCACAACGTCGCGCCGAACGACGCTTTTAGCGCCGCGCTTGCGTGCCTCGGCCGGATCCTCAAGTTGCTCGCACACAGCGACGCGGTGGCCCTGCGCGATCAGACGATGCAGGTACTCGTCGGCGCGCTCGATCGGCACACCACACATCGGAATGTCGGCGCCGAGATGCTTGCCGCGCTTGGTAAGCACGATGCCGAGCGCGCGTGAGGCAACCTCGGCATCGGCGAAGAACAATTCGTAGAAATCGCCCATCCGGTAGAACAGCAGGCAGTCCGGATGGGCGGCCTTGATGTCCTGATATTGCTCCATCATTGGAGTAACGCGACCGGCATCGCCGTTCTGCGGCGGAATTCGGGGTGCGTCAGGTTCGGGCTGGCCGATGGGTCGCGTGAGCGCCATGGGCGCGAAGGTTAGCAGAAGGCGGCCGCGCCATGAGCCGAAAGCAAGGCGTCATGCCCGGCTTTGTGCCGGGCATCCACGACTTTCTTTCGCTAAAAAGCAGAAAAGCCGGTGAGGAGCCTCAGCCTTTGAACTTCGCGCCCGTTATGCGTTCGAGATTGCCATGCCAGATTTTTTCCTTGTCGGCTGCCGGCATATCAATGCCTTCGATAATGCGCAGCGTTTCGCGTGTGTACATGGTCCCTTTTTCGGGATCGAAGGGGCAGTCGGACGCAAACAGGATCTTGTCGAGATCGTAGAACGCAAGACCAGCATGTGTTGCCGGCACGCCGCCGAACACGGCTGTGTCGGCATAGAACGAGTGCTTGAAGTAGTGGAGCGGCCGCTTCTTCAGGCGCTTCAAGATCACGCTCAGATCTTCGTCCGATGTGCGCGCGCCGAGCTGGTCCCAACCTGGGCCGATGCGGCCTTCCAGCATCGGTACGATGCCGCCGAAATGGTGCGTGATGATCTTCAGGTTCGAATATTTGTCCATGATGCCCGAGAAGACAAGCCGGGCCATCGCCGCTGCGGTTTCGTAGGACCAGCCGAACGTCCACCAGATCTCGTACTTCGATTTCTTCTCGGTGAGGTAGTCGGGGAAATTGGCGGCGCGCGCCGGATGCATCCAGACCGGCTTGCCGG
>JBEVFG010000333.1:0-4751 GCA_040512415.1 Pseudolabrys sp.
GGCCGCCCGAGCAGGCGAGCGCCGTGCAGGAGACAGACATATTCGGGGTAAACCGCGGCCTTCATGCCAAACGAGCCGCCGACCTGACCGGTAATTACGCGGACCTTGTCGGCTGGCGCTCCAAGAATTTCCATCAGAGAGGTCTTCATGCCGTGCACGCCCTGACTCGTTGAGTAGAGCGTCCACTTCGCCGCAGCCGCATCGTATTCGCCGATTGCGGAGCGCGGCTCCATGGCGTTGACCACCATGCGTTGGTTGGAGGTCTCGAGTCGGGTCACGTGCTTTGCCTTTGCAAAGGCTTCTGCGACTTTGGCGGCATCGCCATAGTGATAATCGAGCGCGATGTTGTTCGGTACCTCGTCGAACACAAGTGGCGCGCCAGGCTGGACCGCTTCGGATGGCTTGAGCACTGCGGGCAGAGGTTCGATGTCGAGTGTGACGGCTTCGGCCGCATCTTTCGCTTGCGCAACGGTTTCCGCGATCACGCAGGCCACCGGATCGCCCACGAAACGCACTTTGTCGCCGGCAAGTGCCGGCCGTGGCGCGTAGCGGATCGGCGATCCGTCACGATTTTTTAAAGGCAGACCGCATTTGAGTGGGCCATACCCGGTCAAGTCTGCAGCGATGTAAACAGCAAGAACGCCGGGCATCGCCTTGGCGCCAGCGGTATCAATCGAGCGGATAACGCCATGCGCGTCACGGCTTCGAACCATGACCGCATAGGCTTGGTTTGGTCGGCTGACATCGTCGGTGTAGCGACCCTGTCCGCGAACGAGCGTCGGGTCTTCGCTCCGCCGGACAGGCTGTCCGACACCGAATTTGGTCAGCGAAAGGGCAGTTTCGGTGATGCGATCATCCATTGAGGGGTGATGCTTTCCGGGCCGGCGCTGTCACATAAAGCACGCGGCATCCTTCGACAAGAATAGCTTTTGCGGCGGAGGGTTGCGCAAGACACAGGCGCTGTTACACTTTTCGTGATCGAAGGAACACGCCTGCAACCGTGACGCGCCGAGGGAAATCGCTGGTTCACGGTGCAGACAGGAAAGGTTTTGGGAGATGAGCGGCGAGGCCGGGGACATCCCAGGCCTCGACCCTGCTATCGATCGGGCGCCGCCGCCGCGGGCCCGGTGGGGTCGGCGGTCGTCTGGACGGGCCAATGGTCGCTTCGGCAATGACCGGGGTGGGGCGACTTATGCCGCACTCGATCTCGGGACCAATAATTGCCGGTTGCTGGTAGCGCGGCCCTCAGGCGAAGGCTTTCGCGTCGTCGACGCATTTTCCAGGATCGTACGGCTCGGCGAGGGCGTCTCGTCGTCTCGTCGCTTGAGCGAGGCCGCGATCAGCCGCGCGATAGCGGCCTTGGCCATCTGCCGTAACAAAATGAAAAACAAGGGCGTTACCCGTGCGCGCCTGATTGCAACCGAAGCCTGCCGGACGGCCGAAAACGGCGCGGAGTTTTTGGATCGTGTGTCGAGCGAACTGGGTCTTGAGCTCGAGGTGATCGATCGCGAGACCGAGGCGTGCTTGGCCGCGACCGGCTGCACGCCACTGATTGATCCCCATGCCGCAGGCGCTGTGCTGTTCGATATCGGCGGCGGTTCGTCGGAGCTCGTGCGGCTCGAACGCTCGCAGCGCAGCCGCTGCGGCCCACCGTTGCCTCAGATCCGCGGCTGGATTTCCGTACCGCACGGCGTGGTGACTCTGGCAGAGCGCTATGGCGGCGTCACAGTGACACGTGAATGTTACGGCGCGATGGTTGTGGAAATTGCTGACCTGATTGCTCCATTCGTACGCGAGCACGGCGGCGACGAGGCCGAAGGGATTCACATGCTCGGTACATCGGGCACGGTCACCACCATCGCCGGTGTGCATCTCAACCTCAAGCGTTACGATCGCAATCGCGTGGACGGTTGCTGGATGAGCGCTGAGGAAATCAACGCTGTCGTCGAGCGATTGCTGACGATGACCTATGAGGACCGCGTTGCGAGCCCTTGCATAGGTGCCGAGCGGGCCGATCTCGTGCTCGCCGGCTGTGCGATCCTCGAGGCGATTCGACGCGCGTTCCCTTGTCCGCGCTTGCGTGTCGCCGATCGCGGGCTGCGCGAAGGCATGCTGGTGCAGATGATGCGCGAGGACGGCGCCTGGGGCGGAAACAGCCAGGCTGCTCCATCGTGACGCTGCGTGGCAAAAGCAGCGGGCCGCGCCAGCTCAAAGTTCGCGTCCGTGGCGGCAAAAATCGCTCGCAGTCGTCAAAACTTTGGCTGGAGCGTCAGCTCAACGACCCGTACGTGGCGCGGGCGAAGCGCGAGGGCATGCGTTCGCGCGCCGCCTATAAGTTGGTGGAGATCGATGATCAGGCGCAATTTCTGAGGAAGGGCGCGCGCGTGGTCGACCTCGGCGCAGTGCCGGGGGGGTGGAGCCAGGTCGCGGCCAGGCGTGTAGGGGCCCCGGAGCACGGTCGCGTGGTCGCAATCGACATTTTGCCGATGGATCCGATCCCCGGTGTCGATTTCGCCGCCCTGGATTTTCTCGACGAAAGCGCGCCCGCAAAGCTCAAGGACATGATCGGCGGTCCGGCCGATGTGGTGATGTCTGATATGGCGGCCAACGCAACCGGTCACGCCAAGACCGACCATCTGAAGATCATGGCATTGGTGGAAGCAGCCGCGGATTTTGCCCGGGAGGTGCTAGCTCCCGGCGGCAGCTTTCTTGCAAAGGTGCTGCAAGGCGGCACAGAGGCTGAACTGCTGGCGTCCCTCAAGCGCGATTACAAAACCGTCAAGCATGTGAAGCCGGCCGCAAGCCGGGCAGACTCGGCCGAACTCTATCTGCTCGCAACCGGATTTCGCGGCGAGAGTAGCCAAAGGGCTTAGCCGCGCGCTGGTCGGATGGCTTGGCAGGGGTCGGAAGCCTGTCGGCCTTTCGGTGCTGGCTTCCGGTGGCAACCGGGCAAAGATGAGGACCGAGAAGGCTCGGCCGCGTTTACGACTTCATAACAGCTATCCGTGATTGCGCTAGGAATCGGCGCCATCTCGTGCTATCGACCCACGCCAACCCAAAAGCGGGCCGTGACGCAGGCGAGGGACCCCCTCGCAACGGGCATTTTTAACCCCTGCCGGCCGGTCTGACTGCCCTTTTGGGCAAGACGGAGTTGGCGATGGCCGGAAAAAATAATGCAAGCCCGCGCGAAGGGCTCACTTTCGACGACGTGCTGATCAAGCCCGGCCTGTCAGAGGTTCTGCCTGCCGACGTCGATATCCGCTCACACATTACCCGCTCGATTGCCGTCAACATTCCGATCATCGCCTCGGCGATGGATACGGTCACCGAGGCGCAGATGGCGATCGCCATGGCACAGGCCGGCGGCATCGGCGTGCTTCACCGAAACATGGAGCCGGATGTGCAGGCAGCGCAGGTCCGTCAGGTGAAAAAATTCGAATCCGGCATGGTCGTAAATCCGCTCACAATCGAGCCGGACGCAACACTCCAGCACGCGCTCGACCTGATGAAGGACAACCACATCTCCGGCGTTCCGGTGGTCGAGCGCTCCGTCGGTTCGCAGCCGGGCAAACTGGTCGGCATTCTGACCAACCGCGACGTGCGCTTCGCCACCGATCCGCGACAGCCCGTATCGGATCTGATGACCAAGAAACTCATTACGGTGCGGGAAGGCGTCGGTCAGGATGAGGCCAAGCGTTTGCTCCATCAGAATCGCATCGAGAAGCTTCTGGTCGTCGACGCGCAGTATCGCTGTGTCGGCCTCATCACGGTAAAAGATATCGAAAAGGCGGTAGCCAATCCGAACGCCTGCAAGGACGAGCAGGGCCGGCTTCGTGTTGCCGCCGCGACAACCGTGGGCGACAAGGGCTTTGCGCGCACCGAAGCGCTCATCGCAGCCGGTGTTGACCTTGTTGTGGTCGACACCGCTCACGGCCATTCGAAATATGTGCTCGATGCCGTGACCCGTATCAAACGTCAGTCAAACAAGGTCCAGGTCGTCGCGGGGAATGTCGCGACCAGCGAGGGCGCCAAGGCGCTGATCGGCTGCGGAGCCGACGCCATCAAAGTCGGCATCGGCCCGGGCTCGATCTGCACGACGCGGATCGTTGCCGGCGTCGGTGTGCCGCAGCTGACGGCGATCATGGATTGTGTCGAGGCGGCAAAAGCATCCAACACACCGGTGATTGCCGACGGCGGGATCAAGTATTCCGGTGATCTCGCAAAAGCCATTTCAGCAGGCGCCGACTGTGCGATGGTTGGCTCGCTTCTCGCGGGCACGGACGAGACGCCGGGCGAGATCTTTCTTTATCAGGGCCGCTCGTACAAAACGTATCGCGGCATGGGATCTGTCGGTGCGATGTCGCGCGGCTCGGCGGACCGTTATTTCCAGCAGGACATTAAGGACGCACTCAAGCTGGTTCCCGAGGGCGTCGAAGGTCAGGTGCCATACAAAGGTGCGGCGGCAACCGTTCTCCACCAGCTTACCGGCGGGTTGCGCGCCGCCATGGGTTACGTGGGCGCCAAAAATCTTGCGGAGATGCACAGCAAGGCGGAATTCATCCGCATTACCGGCGCGGGCTTACGCGAGAGCCACGTGCACGATGTGACGATCACCCGTGAGAGCCCGAACTATCCGAGCCGGGTATAGTTATCCCTTCCGCTGCGGGAAGATTGGGCCATGTCCGTTCAGTATGTCTTGTTGCCCTTGTTCGTCGAGGTGTTGCTCACCTTCGCCGTGATGTTCGGCATGA
>JBEVFG010000334.1:0-3087 GCA_040512415.1 Pseudolabrys sp.
GGATACGAATGCATTTCGCTCGGCGACCGCGTTGAAGGCGAAGCGCGCGATGTTGCCGCTGCCCATGCACGCCTCGCCCGCGAATTGCGGAGTGAGAGCAAACGCGCCGTCATTGTCTCGGGCGGCGAACTGACCGTTACGATCCGCGGCAAAGGAAGTGGCGGGCCCAATCAGGAATACGCGCTGGCGCTTGCAATTGGCCTGTCGGGATTGTCGGCGGTCGCGGCACTCGCCGGCGATACGGACGGCACCGACGGCGGCTCGGGGGCGGCGACCGACCCCGCGGGCGCGCTGGTTGATGGCGAATCAGTGGCGCGCGCGCAGGCCAAAGGCCTCGATCCCGCCGCCTTCCTTGCCAACAATAATTCGACCGGATTTTTCACAGCCCTAGGGGATTTGCTCTGTCCCGGGCCGACTTACACCAACGTGAATGACTTCCGTGCCATCGTCGTTGACACGCCGTGACCGAACACGCCACAACCGCACATCTTTCGGAACCGCCGACACGTGTGACTGCTTTGCCACTCATCGCCATCAGGCGTCACATTTTGCATATCGTTACCCTCCTGGCAGTCCTCACCCCAGCGCTGGCAGTCTCGGCGTCGCCGGCCAAAGCGGATTTCCGCCTTTGCAACAACACCGGCAGCCGTGTGGGTGTCGCGATCGGATACAAGGATAATGAGGGGTGGACGACGGAGGGCTGGTGGAACGTTTCCTCACGCTCTTGCGAAACGCTGCTCCGCGGCGCACTGGTTGCGCGTTACTATTACATCTATGCGGTCGACTACGACCGCGGCGGCGAATGGTCCGGCAAGGCTTACATGTGCTCACGTGAGAAGGAGTTCACCATCCGCGGAACAGAGAATTGCTTGGCGCGCGGCTATGATCGTACTGGCTTTTTCGAGGTCGACACCAGCGAGCAGCGCTCCTGGACGGTGCAGCTGACGGACACCGCCGAACAGGCCCCCGAGCGACCGTTACCCCCGCGTGCACCGCTTGGAAATTCGCGTCCACCGACGATATTGTCGCCACCTCCGGCGGGAGGCGCCAAGCAATGAGGCGTCTGCGCCGTGCGAAAATCGTCGCAACACTCGGCCCCGCGTCGTCGAATGCCGACATGATTGCGAAGCTGTTCAAGGCAGGCGCCGACGTCTTCCGCATCAATATGAGCCACACCAGCCAGGATCGGATGCGCGAGTTGGTGGGAATGATCCGTGCCGTCGAACGCGACACCGGGCGGCCGATCGGAGTACTCATCGACCTGCAGGGGCCGAAGCTTCGTCTTGGCACGTTCGCCGGCGGCTCTGCGGCCGTCAAAACCGGCGACACGTTCGTACTGGATGCGGACGCCGCCGCCGGAGATGCCAAGCGCGCCTACCTGCCGCATCCGGAGATTTTTGCCACCATCAAGCCAGGCCACACGCTGCTGATCGACGATGGCAAGGTCAGGCTCACCGTTACCGAGTCTGATTCAAAGCGCATCACAACCAGCGTCGCTGTCGGTGGGAAGCTGTCCGACCGCAAGGGCGTAAGCCTGCCGGATACGACCATTCCTTTTTCAGCTCTGGCCGATAAAGACCGGTCGGACCTTGAAGCAGCGCTCGAAACCGGCATCGACTGGGTGGCGTTGTCGTTCATCCAGCGGCCGGAAGACCTCGCCGAGGCAAAGAAGATCACACGTGGCCGTGCCGCAGTCATGGCCAAGATCGAAAAGCCCCAGGCGGTCCATCGCCTCGACGAAATCATGGATCTCGCCGACGCATTGATGGTTGCGCGCGGAGATCTCGGCGTGGAAATGCCGCTGGAAAAAGTGCCCGGCGTGCAGAAACAAATGACGCGCGCGTGCCGCGGCGCCGGCAAACCGGTGGTGGTCGCCACGCAAATGCTGGAATCGATGATCAATGCGCCCGTTCCGACGCGCGCTGAAGTATCCGACGTCGCCACCGCCATTTTCGAAGGTGCCGACGCGGTGATGCTGTCGGCAGAATCGGCGGCTGGACAATTTCCGGTCCAAGCGGTCGCGACGATGAACCGGATTGCGGAAGAGGTCGAAGGCGACCCGCTTTACCGCAATATCATCACCGCCCAGCGCGCCGAGCCGGAAGCAACCGGGGCTGATGCGATTGCGGATGCGGCGCGCCATATCGCCGACACACTCGATCTTGCCGCCGTGATCTGCTGGACGTCGTCGGGTTCGACGGGGCTGCGCGTAGCGCGCGAGCGCCCGCGTGCTCCTATCGTTGCGCTGTCACCAAACATCGCCACCGGACGGCGCCTGGCCGTCGCGTGGGGCGTCCATTGCGTCGTGACCGAGGACGCTCACGACCAGGACGACATGGTTGATCGCGCCTGCAGAATTGCAGTCAAAGAAGGATTTGCAAAGGTTGGCCAACGTGTGATCGTCGTTGCCGGCGTCCCGCTCGGCACGCCCGGGGCAACCAATATGCTCCGTATCGCCTATGTCGGCGCCTGAGCGGGTCTCGCCCCCGGCTTGCTGGTTCACGCAGGCAGTTTTAATCTCGACGTCGTGGCAAAACGATATGGCGCAATTTCTATCGTTTGCGGTCTCGGCATCGGCTTGCTGACGCCGGCCTCGTTTTATTGGACCGCGCACGCGCAATCAGCCGACCTCGTGCTCTGCGATCGGCTCGCTTCCGATCCGGCCGATCCGGACAGGCCGAAGGATTTCAAAGGCGCTTCCGAAATCGCGGCATCCGACATCGCGACTGCGATCAAATTCTGCAAGATCGCATCAGCCTCGTCGCGACGGGCACTTTACCAGCTCGGCCGCGCCTACGCCGCCAATCAACAGTGGCCGGAAGCCATCGGCGCTTATCGCAAGGCGGCCGACAAAGGCAGCACGTCGGCGATGGTCGAGCTTGGCGTAATGTACGGCACCGGGTCGGGTTTGCCGAAGGATCTGGAGCAAGCCCGCAAACTGTTCGAGCGCGCTGCGGAAGCCGGCAATCCCCGCGGTGTCACTAATCTCGCGACGATCAGCGGCGGTGCGCCGTCGGATCCCGCCAAGGCGAGAGCCTTGCTGGAAAAAGCGGCGGATCAAAATTCAACGGAGGCGCAGTATCAGCT
>JBEVFG010000335.1:0-6555 GCA_040512415.1 Pseudolabrys sp.
GCCGCTGTCGCCGTCGCAATGGCCGCAGTTCGACAGCTGGTTCTGGCCTGCGGCGACCGTGATCGCGATCTTTCTGCTGGCCCCTGGCTTTGTCGGCGCGACCCTCGACTATGACGGCACTCTCCTCACTGCTGCCGTGCTTGCGCTGGCGGGAATTTCGATTGTTCTTTTCCGCGATCCGCCCAAGTCCGCTCTTGCTGTTGCAATCGCGCTCATCGCGATAAGGATCTATCCAACCGGCGAATATCACATCGTGACCCTGCGCAGCTTTTTCGGAGTGCACAAGATCTACGACACTGACAACGGGCGCTTTCGCATACTCAAGCACGGCTCCACGATTCATGGTGCGCAGATAGTCGCTGACCAAAATGGCGAGCCGGTCGGCGGCCGCCCGAAGCCAATCACCTACTATCACGATAGATCAGCGATCACCCAGGCGATCTGGTCTGTCCGCGCACGGAAAGAAGGCCCTCTGCGTGTCGCAGTGATTGGCCTTGGCTCCGGCACGCTGGCCTGCCGCATGGAACCTGGCGAGACATGGCGGTTTTTTGAAATCGACCCGACGGTTGTCAAAATCGCACGCAACCCCGCCCATTTTACTTTCTTGTCGTCCTGCGCGCCGAATCTTCCGATTGTGCTTGGCGACGCGCGCCTCACATTTGCGCACGAGCCTGACCGCGCTTACGACCTCGTCATTGTCGATGCCTATTCGTCTGACGCCATTCCGGTGCATCTTGCGACCGCTGAAGCAATGGCTCTTTACAAATCAAAGCTCGCCCCGCACGGCGTGGTGCTGATGCACATCTCGAACAGGCACCTTGAACTTAAAAGCGTTGTCGAAGGAATTGCCGATGCGAACGGACTCAAGACCTGGATCTGGAGCAGCGACACGGAAGAACCCGACGACCGCAATTATCTTTTTGCATCAGATGTTGCGATCGTGGCTGAGGACATTGACGACATCGGCGGACTGAAATGGAACAAGATGTGGGTGCTCACCCCTCCCGATCCGGCCGCGCGAACCTGGACCGACGACTACTCAAATATTGCCGGAGCGCTGTGGCGCAGATACGTCTGGTAGACGCTACATATTGAGCACGCGGCCATAGGCATCGAGCACCGCTTCTTTCATCATTTCCGACAATGTCGGATGCGGGAAGACCGTGTGCATCAACTCTTCTTCCGTCGTCTCAAGGTTCATCGCAACCACGTAACCCTGGATGAGTTCGGTCACTTCGGCACCGACCATATGAGCGCCGAGCAGCTGACCAGTTTTCGTGTCGAAAATGACTTTCACCAGGCCCTGATCCTCACCGAGCGCAATGGCCTTGCCGTTGCCCATGAAAGGAAAACGACCGACTCGGATATCGAGTTTTTTCTCTTTCGCTGCCTGCTCGGTGAGCCCCACCGACGCAATTTGCGGCGAGCAATAAGTGCAACCGGGGATCATCAACTTGTTCATCGGGTGCGGGTTGAGGCCCTTGATCGCCTCAATGCAAATGACCCCTTCATGCTCGGCCTTATGCGCGAGCATCGGAGGGCCGGCGACGTCCCCTATGGCGTAAATACCGGGGACACTCGTCCTGTTGAGCTTGTCGACAACAATGGTTCCCCGATCGGTTTTCACGCCGACTTTCTCAAGGCCAAGATTTTCAATGTTTCCGACAACACCGACGGCGGAGATGACGCGCTCAACGGTCAATGTCTGTGATTTACCGCTCTCTTCAATTGTCGCGGTGACGCTGTCGCTCTTCTTATCAAGCTTGGTGACTTTTGCGTTGGTATGAATCTTTATGCCTTGCTTCTCGAAGCTCTTGCGGGCGAATGCCTGAATCTCCTGATCTTCGACTGGAAGTATTTGCGGCAATACTTCCACGACGGTCACATCGGAACCGAGGGTTCTGAAAAAAGAGGCAAATTCGATTCCAATCGCGCCCGAGCCGATGACCAGCAAAGTTTTTGGAACACGATCCGGCACCATCGCCTCGAAATAGGTCCAGACCAGCTTCTTGTCCGGCTCGATTCCCGGCAACACGCGCGGGCGCGCGCCGGTCGCAATGATGATGTGCTTTGCCTGGTAGCTGCCGGCGCCAAGCGCGCCCTTCGGAGCTTCACTCTTTGAGGCCTTCACAGTCACTTTGCCGGGCGCATCGATCGAGGCCTCGCCCCAGATGATCGAGACCTTGTTTTTCTTCATGAGAAAGCCGACGCCGTCGTTGAGCCGCTTCGAGACGGTGCGTGAGCGCGCGACGACTGCTTTCGGATCGTAGCCGACATTGTCGGCCTTCAGCCCGTAGTCCTTGGCGTGCTGGAAATAGTGAAAGATCTCCGCCGAACGCAGCAAAGCCTTGGTCGGGATACAGCCCCAGTTGAGGCAGATACCGCCGAGGTAGTCCCGTTCGACGATCGCGGTCTTGAAGCCAAGTTGCGCCGACCGGATAGCCGTCACGTAACCGCCGGGCCCGGAGCCGATGATAAGAACGTCAAAATTCGTGTCAGCCATTCGCTTACTCGTCTCCCGGACCCGATTGAATGTAACCCGGATTGGGCATGTAATGCTTGCCTATATCATTGGGGGAAACGACATGACCAGAACCGTTGGCGCACTCGTCACCCTAGCGATCTGTTTGACGGCGCAAGTCGCCTCCGGCGCCGAGATCAAGGTCTACAGCACCATTGGGGTCAAGAGCGCCTTGGAGGAATTGGGATCAAAATTTGAGAAGGAAACCGGTAACAAACTCAACATCACCTGGGGTCTGATTTCAGCATTTACGAAAAGGGCTCAGGAGGATGACGTGCCGGACGTTCTGGTTGTGTCACGCGCCAGCATCGATAGCTTGACTAAAGACGGTAAGATCGCAACAGGTTCTGACGCGACGCTTGCGAAATCAGTATTCGCAATTGCCGTCAAGCGCGGCACGCCCAAACCGGATATTTCTTCCGCCGAATCGCTCAAGAGCGCGTTGCTCGCGGCTCGCGCCGTCGGCTACAGCGACCCTGCTGCGGGCGGAGCGAGCGGCGTGCATTTCGTCAAAGTGCTCGAGCGTTTGGGGATAGGCGCCGACATCAAAGTCAAGAGCAAATTTCCTCCGCCGGCAGGTTTCGCCGGGACGCTATTGGTCAGCGGCGAGGTCGACATTGCCATACAAAGTAAGCCGGAGCTGAGTTCAATCGAAGGCGTCGAAATCGTCGGTCCATTACCCGGCGACCTCGGCAGTACGACTGTATTCGCGGCAGGTGTCGGCGCATCGTCACCGAACAGCGAGACAGGCAAGGCATTGGTCAAGTTCCTGACCTCGGCGGAAGCGCAGACGGCGTTCACCGCGCACGGCTTCGATCCGCCCTAACAGTCAGACCACCATCATCACCGGGTTTTCGATCAGTCTCTTGAACGCGCCGATCAGCTCGGCACCAAGCGCGCCGTCAACCGAACGGTGATCGCAGGACAGCGTCACGCTCATGACATGAGCGGCCTCGATCTTGCCGTGGCGTACGACCGCACGCTCTTCGGCAGCGCCAACCGCGAGGATGGTCGATTGCGGCGGATTGATCACCGCCGTGAAGTCCTTGATCCCGTACATACCGAGATTGGACACCGACGACGTGCCGCCCTGGTATTCCTGCGGTTTGAGCTTACGCGCGCGCGCGCGCACCGCGAGATCCCGCATTTCGTTCGAGATTGCAGACAACGATTTGCTTTCCGCGCTGCGGATGATCGGTGTGATCAGCCCGCCGGGCAACGCTACGGCAACGCCGATATCGGAATGCTTGTGCTTGAGCATGCCGCCTTCGGTCCAGCTCACGTTCGCGTCCGGTATTCGTTGAAGCGCGAGAGCCAGCGCCTTGATGACGAAATCGTTGACCGAAAGCTTGTAGGCGGGCTTGCCGTCCTTGTCCCTTGGCGCAGCCGCGTTGATCTCCTCGCGTGCCGCCAGCAGCTTTCCGATATCGCAATCCATCGTCAGATAGAAATGCGGAACCGTTTGCACGGATGCCGTCAAACGCTGGGCGATCGTGCGTCGCATGCCATCGTGCGGGACACGCTCGTACGAGTTCGGCTCATAAAGCGACAGAATTTGCTGGTCGGACATGGCTGGCGCCATGGCCACCCCTTGCGGTCTGCTGGCAGCGGGCGTGCGCAATCCCTTGCCTGACTTCGCGGCATCGATGTCACGCGCAATCACACGGCCGTGCGGACCGGAGCCCTGCACGCGGCCGAGATCGATGCCGGCCTCCTTCGCAAGGCGGCGCGCCAGTGGAGACGAAAAGACACGATTGCCGTGAGCGATTTGCTGGGTTCCGGCGGCCATTTTTACCGTCGGCTTCTCGCTTTGGGGGGTGGGCGAAGGTTTCGGCGCTGCGTCACGCGGTGCTTCTTGTCGTTGCGGAGATGACTTTGTTGTGGCCGGTGCGACTTCCGTCTTTTTCTCGGGTGCCTTGGCCGGCGCCGCCTTTGCCGCGCTCGCCGCCGCCTTCACATCTTCCCCTTCGCCGGCCAGCACGGCGATCACCGAATTGACCGCGACGTCCTGTGTTCCCTCCGGCACAACGATTTTGGCGAGCGTGCCTTCGTCGACCGCCTCGTATTCCATCGTTGCCTTGTCGGTCTCGATCTCCGCGATCACGTCGCCGGACTTGATCTTGTCGCCTTCCTTCTTCAGCCAGCGTGCAAGATTGCCCTTCTCCATCGTAGGCGACAGCGCCGGCATGAGGATGTTGGTGGGCATTTGTCGTGCGCCGGCCTAGCCGACCCCCACTTGCGCTCGATGGACAATCCGGCTCGGGGTCCAACTTGTGAGCCGCCGCGCCCGCCGACCCTCGACGCTTTCGCGATCGTAATCGACCTGTTCCGCCCGCCGGTCCGCCAGCTCGGAGATTCCCGTCGCGGTCACATTCAGCGTTGCTCGCTCCTCGTCATTTCCCGAGATGACAGCCGCGACATAGGCCCCGCAGGTCCGGCAAATCAGGTAGTCGGCGGTGCGCAAACCGAACCGGTAACGATTAAGTCCGTTGGGCGGAGCGGAAATCGACAGTCGGCCGTTCGGATCCGCGACGGCCTTGGTGCCATGGCGGCGGCAGAACGAGCAGCCGCAGGCGCGCAGCGGCAGGTCCATGACAGACATCGCGGTCTCGAGCGTCACCTCGACCTGTCCGCAATGGCATGCGCCGCGCAAAATCATCATCTGCCTCAGCGATAGCAAACGGCTTTCGCCGCCTCGACGATTTCGGCAACCGACGGCAGCGCGAGCTTTTCGAGATTTGCAGCATAGGGCATCGGCACATCTTTGCCGGACACGCGCGCGACCGGCGCATCGAGATAATCGAAGGCATGCTCCATAATACGCGCTGCGATTTCCGCGCCGACACCGCTTTGCTGCCAGCCCTCCTCCACAGTTACTGCGCGACCGGTCTTTTGCACCGACGCGACGATGGTTTCGCTGTCCATCGGCTTGAGCGTGCGTAAGTCGATCACCTCGGCGTCGATGCCGGCGCCTGCCAGCTCCTCGGCCGCCTTGAGCGCGTAGGTCATGCCCATTGACCAGGATATGATTGTCACGTCGCTGCCCGGACGCGCGATCTTTGCCTTGCCGATCGGCAGCACGAAATCGTCGAGCTTCGGCACCGGCGAGGAATGGCCGTAGAGAATTTCGTTCTCGAGGAAAATCACCGGATTTGGATCGCGGATCGCCGCCTTCAGCAACCCCTTCGCATCCGCAGCTGTCGACGGAGTGATCACTTTCAGTCCGGGGATGTGCGAGTACCAGGCCGAATAGTCCTGGCTGTGCTGGGCAGCGACGCGCGCGGCGGCGCCATTCGGCCCTCGAAACACGATCTGGCAGCCCATCTGACCGCCCGACATATAGAGAGTCTTCGCTGCCGAATTGATGAGCTGATCCATCGCCTGCATGGCGAAATTGAAGGTCATGAATTCGACAACCGGCTTGAGGCCGGCGAGAGCGGCGCCGATGCCGAGGCCGGCAAAGCCATGTTCGGTAATCGGCGTGTCGATCACCCGCTTGGCGCCAAACTCCTGCAGCAACCCCTGGGTTACCTTGTACGCACCCTGATACTCGGCGACCTCTTCGCCCATGACGAAGACATCTTTGTCGCGACGCATTTCCTCCGCCATTGCGTCGCGCAGTGCCTCGCGCATAGTCATGGCGACCATCTCGGTGCCTTCCGGAATATCGGGATCATTCGCCACCTGCGGCACGGGCGCATCGGGCGCCTTTGTCGGCTTTGGTGCTGGCGCAT
Organism: Pseudolabrys sp.; assembly: GCA_040512415.1. Taxonomy (GTDB): domain Bacteria; phylum Pseudomonadota; class Alphaproteobacteria; order Rhizobiales; family Xanthobacteraceae; genus Pseudolabrys. The sequence goes on from JBEVFG010000335.1 coordinate 6,256, forward strand.
CCTGTGCCTTTGCTTGCGGTTTTTGAGCTTTTGCCGGTGGCACCGACTCCACGGCTTTCTGCTGCGGCGCCGGCTTTGACGACTTGATCGCCGCTTTGTCCTCACCCTCACCGAGGATCACGGCAATGGGGGTATTCACTGCGACGTCGGCGGTCCCCTCCGGGACCAGAATTTTTCCGAGAGTGCCTTCGTCCGTCGCCTCGACTTCCATCGTGGCCTTGTCGGTCTCGATCTCGGCGATGACGTCGCCGGACTTTACTTCATCGCCCTCTTTCTTGAGCCACTTGGCCAGATTGCCCT
>JBEVFG010000336.1:0-10675 GCA_040512415.1 Pseudolabrys sp.
TAGCCGACCTACTCGCGATCGCGGCCGGAAATTTCCGCCTGCCAGGGTGCAACCCAACGTTCGACAAAGCCGATCAGCCAATTCAGCCCGATCGCCATCACCATCAGGATGATGATCGGCACGAACATCGTGGCGGTATCGAAATTGTTGGCGGAATTGATGATCACCGCGCCAAGGCCGGAAATGGTCGTGAAGAACTCGGCGATCACCATGCCGACCACCGCGCGTCCCACCGCCAGGCGAATGCCGGCCATGATGTAAGGCAAGGTCGCAGGCAGGATGATCCGGCGCAGGATGACGGTATCCGGTGCGACGAAGGATTTGCCCACTTCGATCAGCGTCTTCGGGACGGCGGTAACGCCAAGCCATGTGTTGATGCAGATCGGGAACAGCGACATCAGGAAGATGACCGCGACCTTGACCGTAAATCCAAGTCCGAGCCACAGAATCAGCAGCGGCACCAGCGCGACGAGCGGCATGGCGTAGCCGGCCGTGATGTAAAGCCCGAGAGCCGCTTCTGCGGCGCGAAAACCGCCGATGAAGAGGCCAAGCGGCACGCCGATTAGAATGGCAAGTGCGTAACCGATCACGAAGGGCCGCAGGGAATCGTATAGCGCCGACCACAGCTGCCCGGTGACCACGAGCTCCCAGAATGCCTCGGCAATCGCGGACGGATAGGAGCCGAACACCGGGTTGATGCGCCGGCCGAATATTTCCCAGACTATCAGGAGGATGGTGACCGATGCGACCGTGATCATCCAGCGCGGCAACGGCTTGCGTTCGGCAGTTTCCTCCTTTGCCGCCGCTTTTTCCTGCCTGTCGGCGATATCGACCATCAGTGCACCGTGGTCCCGTCGTGCAGCGCACGCCAGACTTTGTATCGGGTCTCGGCAAATTCAGACATCCCGCGCACAAGCCCGAGATCCGGCCGCGGGCGCTTGAGCGGCACGTTCATGATTTCCTGCACGCGACCATCTTTCATCACCACGATGCGGTCAGCGATGATCACCGCCTCATCAAGATCATGGGTGACGAATAAAATGGTTTTTCCGGTGCGGCTGTGGATGTCGAGCAATTCGCCCTGCATCGTCTCGCGGGTCTGGGCGTCGAGTGCGCCGAACGGCTCATCCATCAACAGAACCTTGGGGTCGATAGCGAGCGCGCGGGCGATGCCAACCCGCTGCTTCATTCCGCCGGAAAGCTGATGCGGGCGCCGGCTCTGCGAGTCCTTCAGGCCGACAAGATGGAGGTATCTCTCGGCCGTTTCACGCAGCTGCGTGCCACGTATGCCTTTCATCTCAAGCCCGAACATCACGTTCTGCAGGGCCGAAAGCCAGGGCAGCAACTCTGCGTGCTGGAACACCATGCCGCGATCGTGGCCGCAGCCATTGATTTCACGCCCGTCTACGGTCACGCGGCCCCCGCTCGACGGATCGAGCCCCATCGCAACCCGAAGCGCGGTGGTCTTGCCGCAACCGGACGGGCCGATCAGCGCGACGATCTCGCCGTCCTTGACCGCGAAGCTGACCCGGTCAAGCGCCTGCACATGGTGCACCTCGCCATCCACGCGCAACGTAAAGCGTTTGGAGACGTCGAGGAAACTCACCTCACCCATTCAGAACTCCGGATTTATTTCAGTGACCGATGACCTTCAGGGCTCTCTCGCGATACTCCGGCGCTGTCACCGTCTTTAGATCAAGCGGCGCCTTCAGCTTGCCCGCCTTTACCATCTGTTCCTGGATCCACTGGATCTTGTCCGCCGGAAGCGGCAGCGTCGGATCGACTGCATGATGCTGGATGGCATCGTCATAGACAAAAGCGGGACGCGGATCGTCGGGCTTGGCGTGGATGAGCTCACGGGTCAATGCAATCGTGGCATCCCGGTTCGCCAGCGCGAAGCGCAGCGCGGCCATTTCCGCAGCGAGGAACTTCACCGCATCATCGCCGCGCTCGGCCAGTGTCTTGGCGCTGGAGACCATGCATACGCGCAGAAAATTGGGCACGGCTTCACGGCCGGCCACCAGCAAATGAATACTCTTCGGAGCGACCGGCTGATACTCGTTCGAGACCACAGCTGCGTCGACCACGCCGCCGATCAACGCCTGATAACGATCCTTATCGCCGCCGACGGCCGCAAGTTTCACCTCGCTGTCAGAGATGCCGAATTTTGCCAGCGCCGAGCGCGCCAGCAGGTCGGGCATTGAGTTGGGAGCGGACACGGCAATCTGCTTGCCCTTCAGATCTTCGACCTTCTTGATTTTTTCATTGGCATAGATGCCGTGCGGCACGACAGTCCAGTGGCAGCCGAGCAGTTTGACGTCGGCACCCTTGGCGTCGGCCGCGAACACACCCTGCGGCCCGCCTTCGAAGCTGTCCAGTTCGCCCGCGATCAATGCCTTGAGGGCAAGCTGATCGTCCTTGAATTGCGAAATTTCGATCTTGAGACCTTGCTTCTTCGCAAAGTCACGCGTGGATACCATCAGGAAAATGCCGGCATCGGCTTTCGCATTGATCAAGCCATGCTTCCAGATCTTTTCCTGCGCCGTGCCGGGCGCAATGAAACCGGCTAATGCCGCGGCAGCGACGATAATTGCGAGCCCAATTTTGCGGCTTTTCATTCGTTATCCTCCCTGGTACCGCGCCTTGACGGCGTCTGAGTCTCGTAGGTTCGCCCGGAATTCTAGCATCATTTGGGCGGGCGGTGCGACGGCAATCCAGCCCGATCGAGTCGGTCAAGCCGGCGCAAGACGTCCGATGCTGGCGCGCACAGCCTTTATGAGACCCGGTACCGCCGCATCGTTCCCCGGCGCCATGATGTGCACGCCGGCGACCCCCCGAACATCACTCAAGTCGCGAATAATGTCGGCGCAGATCCGGGCGCCCTCTGCCATCGGATCGCTTGCCTGCTCCATGCGGTCAATCAACAGATCGGGGATGACAGCGCCGAACAATTTTTCCTTGATCCAGCGCGCAGACTTTGCCGAACGCAACGGCACCACGCCGATCAGGAGTGACAATTTGTCAGTCAGGCCCAACTCGGCGAGCCGCGCCATATAGCGATGCACGACGCCCGCATCCATGCAGAATTGCGTCTGGACGAACTGGGCACCGGCATCGATCTTGGCCTGCAGCCCGGCCGGTTTCCATCCTGGCGGTGGATCGATCGGGTTGTCAGCGCTGCCGAGGAAAAAATCGAAGTTGCCGCCAACCTTGCGGCCCGTGGGAAGCTCACCCGTGTCCCGCAGGCGCCGTGCGGTGTCGAGCAGCGAGCGTGGATCGAGATCGAAGACTGCTTTGGCATCGGGTTGGTCGCCCGCGCTTGGATCGTCGCCCCGCAACATGAGCAGGTTGCGTACGCCCGACGCTGCTGCGCTTAGCAGATCGCTCTGCAACGCGATGCGATTGCGGTCCCGGCAGGTCAATTGAAGCACAGGCTCAATACCCTGCTCGACAAGAATTGCGGCAGAAGTAACCGCGCCAAGATGCGGCCGCGCGGCGGCGGCGTCGGTGACGTTCACGGCATCAGCGAGACCTTTCAGCGGCAGCGCCTTCGCGAGCAGTTCACCGCGGTCTGCGGACACGGGCGGCGTCACCTCTGCAGTAATAACGAAGCGTTTGGCACGCAATTTGTCCTGAAAGGTCGCCAGCATCTGACCCAAGTCGCAAAATCCAGTGGACGATGCAAGGGCAACAATGGGAAAAATGGCAGCAATACCGAAGCCGCGCAGCTTGCAGGCCCCAATGTTTCAACCGGCGAAATCCATCGACGACGTGATTGCTCCTATCGCGGACGGCTGCATGCTGGTGGTTCCGCGCGAGGTTTCCGGCGTGCCGATGTCCGCAACGCGCGCCTTGATCAGGCGTGGCATAAAACGACTGCATCTCGTTGCGCTGCCGACGTCGAGTCTGCAGGCCGATCTGCTGATCGGGGCCGGATGCATTGAGACGCTCGAGACGAGCGCGGTGAGCCTGGGCGAGTTCGGTCCGGCGCCGCGCTTCTCCGCCGCGGCGACTTCGGCGGCGATCAAAATAAAGGATGCGACATGTCCCGCATTGCACGCCGCTTTGCAGGCGTCGGAGAAAGGCGTGCCTTTCATGCCACTGCGCGGCCTTATCGGCTCGGACATTTTGAAATACCGCGACGACTGGAAGGTCATCGACAGCCCGTTTGGTTCTGACGACCCGATCGTCCTGCTCCCGGCGATCAAGCCCGACGTTGCGCTACTCCACGCCCCGATGGCTGACCGTCTCGGCAATGTCTGGATCGGCCGCCAACGCGAACTGGCGACAATGGCGCACGCCGCGGCGAAGACCGTCGTAACCGTGGAAAAAATCTACGACGGCAACCTGCTCGACGACCCGACGCTCGCGGCCGGCACGCTCCCCGGATTTTATGTCGAGAGTATTGCGGTTGCGGAGAGCGGCGCATGGCCGCTTGGCCTGCCGGATTTCTACGCCGCGGACGCTGAACACCTCGCCCTGTATGCTCGCATGGCAGCCACGGAGGCTGGCTTTGCCGAATACCTGGACAAGTATGTCTATGAAAAACGTGCTGCTTAGATTCAAACCGCCCGTCCGGTCATGACAAAGACCAGCTTTCGTGACGAAGAACTCCTTGCCGACGTCATTGCGCGGCTGATCGGCGATGTGCGTCACGTCGCGGTCGGCAATGCATCGCCAATTCCCGCTACCGCTGCACTGCTTGCGCGCGAGCGCGGCAACGGGCGCCCTTACGTTTCTCTCCTGCAAAGCCGCAAGTACAATTTCTTCACCGACGGTGGCCGTGAGCTGTTCGACTGCGCGGGCCAGGGCCGCATCGATGTATTTTTTCTTTCCGGCGGGCAAATCGACGGTCAGGGCAACGTCAATCTCGTAAGCATCGGAGAATATGAACGCCCGAAGGTGCGGTTCCCCGGCTCGTTTGGTTCGGCCTATCTTTATTACGTCGTGCCCAAGGTGATCCTGTTTCGTACCGAGCATTCCCGCCGCGCGCTCGTTCCAAAGGTCGATTTCGTCAGCGCGCCGGGCACCAACGACGGAAATGTCTTCCGGACCGGAGGGCCGATCGGGCTGGTGACCAATCGCTGCGCTTTCACTTTTGCCAATGGGCGTTTCACGCTGGCAAGCGTGCATCCGGGCCACACGCTGGAGGAAGTCGGCGAGAACACCGGCTTCGAATTCGACAGGCCACGCAGCGTGCCCGAGACGCCGGCACCGACGCCCGAAACGCTCAAGCTGATGCGCGAAGTGATCGCCCCGCAGATCGCGGAGGTTTATCCGCAGTTTGCGGCGCAAGTGTTCGGTGTGGGCCAGCCTGCTTTCGTACGCTGAAAATCTTGCCCTTCCGGTCGTTAAACCCGTGGGCTAGTCTGCCGCCCGCGCGGCCGGCCGGTCGCGGCACATCATAAGAAACGGAAGGAAAGCGTCGGTGAAAACGGTTGAAGCTGCGGTGATCGGTGTCGGATGGGTCGGAGGCACGCGTGCGGAAACATTGGCGCGCACGGCATTGGTCGACAAATTGCATCTATGCGAAATCCGTCCCGATCGGCTTGCCGAAGTGAAGAAATTGTACAAGCCCGCCACCGCGACGCTCGACTACAATGACATTATCAAGAACGACAATATTTCGGTCGTCTATATTTCGACCACGCCGGAATCGAACCACTACCCGATCTGCCGCGATTGCCTGAAGTCGGGCAAGAACGTGATGCTGGAAAAGCCGATCGCGCTGGAACTGTGGGAAGCGGACGAGCTCATCCAGCTCGCCAAGCGCAATAACCTCAAGTTCACCATCGGCTATTCGCAGCGCTTCAATCCGAAAATCGCCTACGCGAAGAAGAAGATCGTCGACGGCACGCTCGGCAAGGTGGTCTCCGTGCTGGTGAGCCGGCATCTCTCGCGCAGCCTGGGCAAGAAGATCGCCAGCCGCGTGCGCCTGTCGCCGGTCGTCATGGAGTCGACGCACGACCTCGATTTTGTGCTCTGGCTGCTCGAGCCCGCAAAACCGATCCGCGTTTATTCGCAAGGCGCCTACGGCTACATGGAACCAATTAACGGCTCGCACGACGTCATGTTCACCACGGTGACGATGGACAACGGCGTTGCCGTGATGATCGGTGGCGGCTGGAACCTGCCGCCGAGCTATCCCAACTACTGCGCCACCTGGATCGAGATCACCGGCACCGAAGGCTCGCTATTTCTCGACGACACTCAACGCGATAACTGGCTCAACACGGAGAAAGACGGCCAGCAATTCCCGATGTCGACCATGCCGGGCGAGTGGGTCGACAACGTCTTTGCCGGCGGCATGGGCCCGGAAACGATCCACTTCCTCGAAGCCTGCATTCGCGATTCAGCGGTAATGGTGACGCCCGAAAGTGCGCGCCGCGTGATGGAGACCTATAGTGCCGCCGATTTATCGGCCGATCGCAACGAGCCGGTGGATTTGCCGCTAACGAATGAGACCATTTCCGCCATCGCCGAGTTCAAGCAGAAGTTCCGCGCCGGGGTAAACCAATGAAGAAGTCCGCCAAAGGCGTCGGCCTTGCGATCATCGGCGGCGGCCGCGTGGGGCTTTTCCGCGGCGAGGTGGCCGCGCGCCATCCGGCGGTCGAATGGATTGGCCTTGCCGAGAAGAATCCGAACCGTGCGGGCGAAGTAGGCCCGAAAATCAGCGCCGATTTCGTCACGCAAAGCCACGTCGAACTGCTCAAGCGGCCGGAGGTAACGGCCGCGATCATCTGCACCGACGAGCACCTACACGTCGATCCGATCATGACGGCTGTCGAGCGCGGCATCCCGATGCTGATCGAGAAGCCGCTGGCGACTGACCTCAAGGAGTCTGCCCGGGTCCTCAAGGCGATCAAGGACGCCAAGATCGACGCCGTCGTCGGCTACACGCAGCGCTTCCGCCGCCGCTGGCTGGCCGCCAAGGAAAAATGCCGTACCGGCGCGCTCGGCGACGTCACGATGGTCACCTCGCGCGCATTCATGAACCGGCTCGTCGCCATCGACAACTACAAGCGCACCGACGATCCCTCGACGATCTCTCCGATGGTGATATCGGGCACGCACGCTCTAGACATCTGCATGTGGTGCCTGGAAGGAAAAACCGCAGTCGAATGCTACGCACGCTCGGTCGACAAGGTGCTCGGGCCTTCCTACAAGGGCATCGACGGCACCGCCGGCATGATCAATTTTTCCGACGGCACCATCTATCACCTCAACATCTCGTGGGCGCTGCCAGTGACGTGGCCGGCTGCGGTATATTCTCTCGAGGTCGGCATCGTCGGCACGACCGGGGTTCTCACGATCGACGACACGCACCGCGACATCGTCCTTGCGGTCTCCAAGCCGCAGTCGGAAGGATACAATCCCGATGCCAGCCGGCTGGTCGATTTCATGGGCAGCTACCCGCCCGGCGACATGGCGCTCGGCGAATTGCGCGGACCCATGGCGGAAGAAACCGACTCGTGGCTCAACCGCGTCGCGCTTGGACTGCCGACGGCTGCGGCGACCGTCGAGGAAGCACACCGCAACCTGATGTTGACAAAGGCGCTCGACCTTTCGGCCAAGCGCAAGCAACCGGTGAAGCTGCCGCTCGAAGCCGATTGAAGCGCTCAGCTGGCGGTTTCGGTCTACGCTGTATGCCGCAATCGCTTCATCGTTTGGGGGGCGGCCCTTCCCCAGCGGCCAGGTTTATTGCTGGGTGCGCGCCGGCGGCGGCGCCGTTGTGGTGCGCGCCGGCGGCGGTGCCGTTGTGGTGCGCGCCGCCGGCGGCGGCGTAGTGGTGCGCGCCGGCGCCGGTGCCGGCACCGACGCCGGCGGCGTTGTCGAACTGCTGCTGCTGCTGCCGCTGCCTCCAAAGAGGAAACGCTGCGGATTATGCGCGAGGTCGGTAATCGCCCGGCCGGCAATATCGATCTGGCGCGTCGCAGTACTCGTCATCCTGTTCACGCCAACCGTGATCTCCTCGGTGCGTTTGTCCAGATTGTCCATCAATGTGCGCGCGGACAGTGTCGCTTCCTTGGCATTTTTCATCGTGTCTTTTGCGTCGCTCACAATGATATCGACATTATCGGAGTTACGCGCGAGCGAGGCACTGAACGTTGCGATATCTTTGACTGCCTGACGTATCGCTTCCTGGTTGGCGGCGATAACTTCTTCCGCCCTGTTCAGAACGTCACGCGCGGCCTGCATCATGTCCTGACTGGCGCTAGGATCGGCTTTCAAGGTCGGCGGCTCGCCCTCTTCGCGTTCGATCAAGGGCGTGGTCGCGGAAACGCCCTTGAGCGACACGGATGCGACGCCTGTCAGGCCCTGAAATTCGAGGCCGACTTTGGTATCCGACCGGATCGGTGTCGCTTTGTTGACCGCCAGCATGGCGACGACCTGCGACGGTTTGTCCGGATCGAGCGTCAGCCTGGTCACCTCGCCGACGCGAATTCCGTTAAACAGAACATTGCCGCCGACGTGCAGACCCGACACGGTACTATCGAAGATGACACGGTAAGCAACGGCCTGTTTCTTGCCGGAGGAGTGGTGCAGCCAGAACACAAAACCGAACGCGCCCGCAACGACTGCGAACGTGAACAGCCCGATCAGTGCGTAGTGTGCTTTTCTCTCCATCGCTCCGCTCCGTCAGTTCTTGGCCACAGCATGCAGCACGCGCGCCCGCGCGCCATGGAAATAGGCCTTCAGCCACGGATGCTGCGACTTGAGCATCGTATCCATTGTTCCGGCTTCAAGAATCTTGCCCTCGCCAAGGACCGCGATCCTGTCGCAGATCGTGTGAAGGCTGTCGAGGTCATGGGTTACCATGAAAACCGCCATTGCCGAAGTCCGTTGTAAGGTCAGGATTAGTTGGTCGAAATCGCCCGCGCTGATCGGGTCGAGGCCCGAAGTCGGCTCGTCGAGAAATAAAATTTCCGGGTCGAGCGCGAGAGCGCGTGCGAGCGCCACCCGCTTGATCATGCCGCCTGAAAGTTCCGAGGGGTACTTGCGGTAGACATCGGGCTTAAGGCCGACCATTTCGAGCTTGGTGATCGCGATTTCGGTCATCAGCCTGTCGGAAACGTCCAGATATTCGCGGATGGGAAATTCGACGTTTTCGCCCACCGTCAGCGATGAAAACAAAGCGCCTTGCTGGAACAATATGCCCCAGCGGCGTTCGATTTCCTGGCGCTGCACCTCGCCGGCATGATCGAGGTCGACGCCGAAAACGTCGATGCGGCCCTGTTGTTTCGGCAAAAGCCCGACAATCGTGCGCGTGAGCACGGATTTGCCCGCCCCGGAAGCGCCGACGAAACCGAGAATTTCACCCCGGTAGACGTCGAGAGTGACGCCGTTGAGGATCCGGTGCCCTTTCAGATCGACAACCAGATCACGCACTTCGATGATTGGAGCCTTGCGGTCGACCGCCATGTCACATTCCGATCGACGCGAAGAACATGGCAAAAATACCGTCGAGCACGATGACCAGGAAGATCGACTTAACCACCGAATTGGTTGTCTGCTCGCCGAGCGATTCGGCGCTGCCTTGCACCTGCAGACCTTCGACGCAGGCGACAACACCGATGACCAGCGCCATGAACGGCGCCTTGATCAGTCCGACCTCAAACGTGTTGATCGTGATTGCCTCGCGAAGCCGCGTAAGGAAGACCTCCGGCGCGATGCCGCCGTAAAGCCAGGCGACAAGGCCGCCGCCGTAGAGTGCCGCCATCGATCCGAGGAAAGTGAGCGTCGGAACCGCTATCACCAACGCGATGATACGCGGAAGAATGAGCACCTCTACCGGATCGAAACCCATCGTGCGCAAAGCATCGACTTCCTCGCGCATCCGCATTGCACCGAGTTCCGCGGTGTAGGAGCTCCCTGACCGCCCAGCGACCATGATGCAGACAATAAGCACGCCGACCTCACGCAGCACGAGCACGCCGACCATGTCGATGACGTAGATGTCGGCTCCGAATTTTCGGAAATGAAAAATGCCCTGTTGCGCGAGAATCGCGCCGATCAAAACGGTGATCAGCAGGATAATCGGCACCGCCCGCCATCCGACCCGCTCGAGTTGATGGATCGTCGATGTGAAACGAAAGCTCGTGGGGCGCAGAATGACGCGACCGAAGGCGGCTATCAGCGAGCCGAGCATCTGCACAAACAGATGAAGGTCGGCGGCAACCGCCGACATCGTCATGCCGACGCTGACGAGTGTCGCGACGATGCTGTTGGTGCGAGGCGGCGGTGCCGAAAGCGTCTGGGTACCCGCGTGAACTTTTTCGAAGAGCCCTCGAAAATCCTCACGCAGCCCTACCAAGCGCGCTTCGCGTCCCTCCGTTGCCCATTGGCGCATCGTGCGCTCGATCAGCCAGGCCCCATAAGTATCGAGATATTCGATGCGATTGATGTTAATCGCGATGCCCCGCGCGGTGATGCCACGCGTGGCCGCTTCGACTTGCGGCTCAATCGCGCTGGCATATTCGGCAGTCCACGACCCAGCGGCGCTAAACTCGACCCAATCGCCTCGCGTTTGGCCGCTGAGCAAGATTCCCGCCGTCACCGCACCATCCCTCCGTGCACGTCGCAGCACTACGCCCGCGTGTCGCTGCGCGGACGGTTGACGAGACAAGACTGGATGCGTTGCGGCGGGACCTCGCGGTCACGTCGCCGGCCGGTC
>JBEVFG010000337.1:0-9101 GCA_040512415.1 Pseudolabrys sp.
TTCACGCGCGCGCGCAGGCGGCTGAGGAAATCTGCCTTGGGCATCGGCTTCGCAAACAGGTACCCCTGCCCGATCTGGCAGCCGATCGACTGCAGCTTGTGGCTTTCCCGGGTGGTTTCGATGCCTTCAGCGACGGTGCGCAGGCCGAAGCGGCGGCCGAGTTCGACGATCGTCTCGCACAGGCCGGCATTGAAGTGATCGTCGTGACAGTTGGCGACGTAGCTGCGATCGATCTTGAGTTCGCTGAACGGAAGCTGCTTGAGACGGACCAGCGACGAATAGCCGGCGCCGAAATCGTCCACCGCCAGTTCGCATTTGAGCTCGCGCAATGCCCCCGCGACGTCGTTGGCAAGATCGAGGTCGTTGATGATCTGGTCCTCGGTGACTTCGAGGATGAGGCCCGGCCAGTTCGACGCGCGCGGACGCGCCTCGCGGAGCATGCGCGCAATCGGCAACTGGACCAGCGCGGAAACCGGAACGTTGACGGCGAGCTTTATAGGCGCGCTGTATTCGGCAAAGTCTTCCCAGTCGCCCAGCGCGGTGAGGATCACGCGCTCGGTGAGCTCGTGCATGTCCTGCTCGCTGGCGCCGGGCAGGAACAGCGCGGGCGGAATGACGCCGCGCGTCGGATGGCGCGCGCGAACGAGCGCTTCGGCACCGACGAGGTGCGTCGTTCGCAACTCGACCTTCGGCTGATACCAGAGCTCCATCCAGCCGTGCCGCAGCACTGCGCTGAGCGGAATCGACGACTTCGAGTCGGCGTAAGGCACCGGCCCTGACGAAAACAGATTGCGAAAACCTTCCAGCATGCCGTCTGTCCCCATAGGGCGCAGCGCGTCACGCGCACCTGGACGGAATTGTGCGGGAGGGCGGCGGCTGGCCGGTTAACGGCAAGAAACTGCCGCCGAACCTGCTTTGCATCTGCTTACCGGGATCGCGAAAATTGTTGCGGTCGCGCCCGCCAAGCCGCGCGCGACCGCTTTCGGTTACAGTAAATTTATTCGGCCGCCCGCCGTGCCGCGATGATCTGGTCTGCCGTTCGGCCAGTGAGCTCCGCCATATGGTCGAATTTGAAGATAAACGACCCCACGCCGGCCGTGGCCGAGCGGACCTCGATGATCAGATCGCCGATTTCCGCCTCCGCCATCTGCGCGCGCACCGTGTCCCAGCCGTCCCAACCTTCGCGTGTATCGAAGCCCAGGATCTGACCACGCCGCCCGGACAAGATCGCGTTCATTTTTGCCGTCGCCTCGCTCGGACACACGATTTCCACATGATGGATCGGCTCTAGCAGCACTGGCTGGCACTGCGGCAGCCCTTCCACGATGCCGATGCGTCCTGCGGTACGGAACGCCTGGTCCGAGGAATCGACCGTGTGGTAGGAGCCGTCGATCAGCGCGACAGACAGGTCGACCACCGGGAAGCCCAGCGGTCCGTGCTTGAGCGCGTCGACCACGCCTTCTTCCACCGCCGGAATGTAGTTGCGCGGCACCACGCCACCGGTGATGCGGTCTTCGAACTTGAAGCCGGTCCCCCGCGGCAGCGGCTTGATTTCGAGCACCACGTCGCCGAACTGGCCGTGACCGCCGGATTGCTTCTTGTGGCGGCCGCGTTGCGTAATCGGTTTGCGAATGGTCTCGCGGTAACCCACCGACGGCGGACGCGTCGTGACGGGCACCATGAACCGCTCGGCAAGGCGTTCCGCCGCCACGCGCAGATGCATCTCGCCCTGCCCCCAGATCACCACCTCGTGGTTTTCTGCATTGTGCACGACGGTAAGCGACGGGTCCTCTTCCGTGAGCTTGGTAAAAGCAGGCCCGAGCTTGACGTCGTCCTTGCGCTCCTTGGCCTGCACGGCGATGGCCAGCACGGGCGGAGAAGGCTTGATCTCCACAAGCGTCGCGTGCGGCTGCTTGCCGGATGAAAGGGTGTCGCCGGTTTTGGCGGCGTCGAGCTTGCCGAAGGCGACCGTTTCACCGCTCGCCGCCTGCCCACGTTTTTCGAAATGCTGGCCCATCAGCTTGAACACGCCCGACACGCGTCCGGCCTCGCCTGCCGCGGTTGTCAGCGTGGTGCCGTCGCCGGCCTGGCCCGCAAGCAGGCGCGCAACCGACATTTTTCCGCCATGCGTCGTGTGGAATGTCTTGAGCACCAACGCCACGGCGTCGGTACCGGCCTTGACGCCGAGCCGCTGTGCCGTTTCGCCGGCGCCGGGAGCCTCGTGGCGCAGCGCTTTCAAGAGCCGCAGCACGCCGTTGGTGCGTGTGGCGACGCCGAGCAGCACCGGACAGACGATGCGGTCGCGCAATTCCTTCGAGAGGTCGTCGAAAACCTTGTCGCGCGGCGGCTCGATATCCTCGAGCAGTTGCTCCATCAGCTGGTCGTCGTGATCGGCCAGCGTCTCCAGCATGGTGAAGCGCGCTTCTTTCTTGCGGTCGAGGTTTTCACCCTTGAGCTCGATGATCTCCGACGGCGCGTGCTCCTTGTAGACATAGGCGCGCTCGAGCGCGAGGTCGACGAACCCGGAAATGATGTCGCCGTTCCAGATCGGAATCTGGCGGAGCAGCAGCGGCGCGCGTGACGCCGGCTGCAGCAATTTGATCGTGTCGCGAACGCGCTTGTCGGCCTTGTCGATCTTGTTAAGGAAGAGGAAGCGTGGAATGTTCTGGTCTTCCAGTTCGCGCAAAATCAGCTGAAGCTGCGGCACTTTCTTCTCGTCCGCCTCGCAGACGACGGCGGCGGCATCGATCGCCGGCAGCACGCTGCGCATGTCCTGGATGAACTCGATGGACCCGGGGCAGTCGACGAACGTGTAGTTGTCACCCATGAAGGTGGTCGTGGCGAAGGTCGCCTCGACGCTCATCTTGTGGTGGCGGGCTTCTTTGCTTGCGTCACCTATCGTGGTACCCGCGTCGACGGTGCCCTGGCGCTGGACCGCCCCGGTGCGGGCAAGGATCGCTTCCAGAAGTGTGGTTTTGCCGCTTTGGAATGGGCCCACCAGTGCAATGCACCGTGGACCCGAACTCCTTGTGCCATTGGGACCCGAGCCGTTTTGTCCCATAAATGCCTCCCTCGCCGGCCGGGAGGTCGGACCTGGTTTCCCGGCCCTGTAACGTTATCGTCTCAGGACGCAGGGAGGCTGGCAAGGGCAGAGATTCGCCAGTGCAGAAAATTTGCTACTTGACGAAGCTCGCATCGACGACAGTGCGCGCATCGACGGCCTTGTCGATCAGACCTTGCGACTTGTACCAGGCGATCTGGCGCGCGACGTCGGCGACATCGAGTCGCGCCTGTGGATCGATGTAATAAGCGCCGAGCTCGACCGTAGCGGCCGCATCCCCACGGTCAGGATAGACATAACGCGCGATCGTCGTCGCCGCTTCCTTCGATTTGATGTCGGAAATCCGTTTCGAGCTGCGGTCTTTACGCAATAACGCGGCAGCGTAGTCGGCGGCGCCACGGCGATAGGCCTGCACGAATTTTTCGACGGCCGCGCGTCGTGTTTCCAGCATCTTTTTCGAGACAAACAGCGCGCCCAGTTGTTGCTCATCCAGCTCAGAGTACCAACCGAGAAACTTGGCCTGTTCGCCATCAACAACTCACGCGCATAGAGCGACGGCATGATCGCCGCATCAACCTGGTCGGTGCCGACGGCGCGCGCGATAGCGTCCAGCGTCCCGAGCGCCTTGACGGTGATGCGGGCCGGATCGACATGTTTGATACGCGCGATCTGCAGCAGCTGGTAGTGCGCTGTCGATCCAAGCGCATCGATAGCGACTGTCTTGTCCGCCAGGTTGTCGAACTTGCGCAGGCCCTTTTGAAAGCCGATGCTCGATGCGATGATCTGACTACCCTCATAGTCACGTTTCTCACGCGCCTGCGCCGCAATCGCCCTAATCAGACCCTTGCCCGCTGCATCGAACGCAGCCGGAGTAAATCGCGCGAGGCCGAAGTCGGTCGCGCCGGAGGCGAGCATGTCCGCGACGACCTTGTCGGAATCGTAGGCGGTCATCGCAAGGTCGATGCCTTCCGCCTTGAAGTAACCTTCCGCCGCAGCCAGGAACAGTGCGCCGTTTTCGCTCAGCCGCTGCGTGCCGATGACGATACGCTCCTGCGCATCGGCCGCGAACGACAGATTGGAAATGAAAATAAAAATCGCAACCGTGAGTCGAATCATGCCCGCAGATTAGCGGAGCCCGGCATAAGAGAAAGTGAACGGCCGCGGATGCCCTTTGGAGAGAGCTACTTCAAATTGCCGCAGAAGCGCTGGATACGGCGGCAGGCCTCTTCCAGGTCCTCGGTTTTGGTCGCATAGGAAATACGGAACGCAGGCCCGAGCCCGAAGGCCGTGCCTTGCACCACCGCGACGCCCTCGGCCTCAAGCAGTTCGGTGACGAAGTCCTCGTCGGTCGCGAGCTTCTTGCCGGTCGGCGCCGATCTGCCCATCGTGCCCGCACAGGACGGATAGACATAGAATGCGCCTTGCGGGGTCGGGCACTTGATGCCGTTCGCCTGGTTGAGCATCGACACCACGAGATCGCGCCGCTCCTTGAAGATCTTGTTGTGCTTGGCGATGAAATCCTGCGGTCCGTTCAGCGCTTCAACCGCTGCCCATTGCGAGACCGCGGTCGGGTTCGACGTCGACTGCGACTGCACCGTCGCCATCGCCTTGATCAAAGGCTCCGGCCCGCCGGCGTAGCCGATGCGCCAGCCGGTCATGCAGTAGGCCTTCGAACAGCCATTGATCGTGAGCGTGCGCGGATAGAGCGAGGGCTCCACCTGCGCCGGCGTCGTGAATTTGAAATCGTCGTAAACAAGGTGCTCGTACATATCGTCGGTCATCACGTGCACGTGCGGGTGCTTCACCAGCACGTCGGTGAGCGCCTTGAGCTCGGCGCGCGTGTAGGCAGCGCCGCTCGGATTCGACGGCGAGTTGAGCAGAACCCACTTGGTCTTCGGCGTGATCGCACGCTCGAGCTGCTGCGCCGTCATCTTGAAACCGCTCGCCATGCTGGTGACGACTTCCACCGGCTCGCCACCGGCGAGCAACACCATTTCGGGATAGCTCACCCAATACGGCGCGGCGATGATCACTTCATCACCGGGGTTCAGCGTCGCGACGAACGCGTTGTACAGCACCTGCTTGCCGCCGGTGCCAATGGTGACCTGGCTCGGCTTGTAGTCGAGGCCGTTCTCGCGCTTGAACTTCTTGACGACCGCGTCCTTGAGCTCGGCGATGCCGTCGACGTTCGTGTATTTCGAAGCCTTTCCGCTTTTGATCGCCTCGATCGCCGCCTGCTTGATGTTGTCGGGCGTGTCAAAATCCGGCTCGCCGGCACCGAGGCCGATCACGTTGCGGCCGGCCAGTTTGAGCGCGCGCGCCTTATCCGTGACGGCGATGGTCGCCGACGGCTTGATGCGCTTGAGCTGCTCCGCGAGAAAGGCCATGGAAACTCTCCCATTCGTGCCGCAACATACGCAGCGCCTCTGTCGTAATGCGCGAACCCGAGTCCAGCAAGGGGCGATCTGTTGAAGAAAATCGATAGATTCAATCGGTTCCGGCGATCAATTGGCTTGCAGCCGAATCGCAGAAACCCCTGCTCCGCGCTCACTACTATGCTTGAACCGATGTGATTAACCGCTGGGCAACCGCGTCGTGTTAGCTGCCTTGGATCGGCAAACGCCGCCGGATTGCGCCGCCTCGACGGCATCATCTGGGCAATCATTGCCGTTTTGTCCGCCATTATGCTGGCGGCTCCTATCGTATCGAACTTCCAGCTTGTGGGGCATTCGTTCCTTGCGGCGGGCGGCGCCACCACGCTCTCCCTAGCCGGCTTTTGGCTCTACGAAACACGCCGACCGGACCCCCGGCTGGCCAGCGCGCTTGGCGGCACCGCCCAGATCGTCACCTTCGCGGCAGTCGGCGCTCCGGTATCATACATGGCCGCCAGCCTTGACCTTCCGTTGCGCGATGCCTGGTTCGACGCCGCTGACCGCGCGCTTGGCCTCGACTGGCAGGCGCTGCTCGGCTGGATGGTCGCGCATGCCTCGCTGCATCCGATGTTCAGTGTCATCTATTCCAGCTTGATGCCGCAAACCGTCGTGGTCGTGCTGGCGTTGGCGATGGCCGGCCGGCTCGCCTGGCTCCGGGTATTCGTGCTGGCGTTTATAATTTCCACCATCGTAACGATCGTTATCGCCGCACTCGTACCGGCGGAAGGCGTGTGGGGTTTCCACAAGCTGTCGGCTGTCTCTTACCCCGACATCGTTCCAGCAACGCGGGAAATCCATTTGCCTGTTTTCCGCGAATTACGCGATGGCTCATTCCGTCAGCTGATGGCAATGGGCGCCCAGGGCATCATCACCTTTCCCAGCCTGCATGCAGCGCTCGCTCTCATCGTTACTGTTGCCCTGTGGCCGATATCGGTCCTGCGCTGGTTTGGGCTTGCGATCAACACGCTGATGCTGGTTTCCATTCCTGTCGATGGCGGGCATTACTTCATCGACGTGCTGGCCGGGCTTGCCATCGCATGGGCTTCCCTCCTGGCGGCTAAACGCATCGCGGAATTTGCACATCAGCCGCAACTGCAAACCGCAAACTCCGGGGTTGGGTTCATTCCTGGCTGCTAGGCTTCCGGCACGGGGCGTTTTTCAATCCGTCCACTGAAATGAGAGTGCACGCCGCGGAATACAATTCTTCTGTTCACCCCTGCGGCAGATTGCTCGTTCGCTGTTGCAGCGCAGCGAACGATTTAACATTTTCGTTATACGCCGAGGGTTTCCTGGCCTTGTAATTGCCGAACTTTCTTCGTCCTAATGAACGACGCGGCGGGAGCGGGCATACGCAACAGACCGGGATCTGAATGTACACGCTCTATTCTATGCAACGCTCGGGCAACAGCTACAAGGTCCGCCTTGCGCTGGCGCGGCTCGGGATTCCGTACACTCTCGTCGAGGTCGACATCCTCAAGGGCGAGAGTCGTACACCCGAATTCCTCGCGAAAAATCCCAACGGCCAGGTGCCGCTGCTTGAGGTCGCGCCGGATCGTCATCTCGCCGAGTCCAACGCCATCCTTTGGTACGTCGCCGGCGGATCGACGCTGGCGCCGGAAGACCGCATCGGGCGTGCGGAAGCGCTGCAATGGATGTTTTTTGAGCAGCACAGTCTCGAGCCGAACATCGGCGCGGCCTATTTCTGGCTCGCGTTGATCAAGGGCGGCCGTGAGTTGCAGAGCCATGCGCTTGAGGACTGGATGGAAAACGGTTATCGCGCACTCGGCGTGATGGAGACACACCTGACACGGTACCGCTTTTTCGTCGCGGATCATTTCACGATCGCCGACATCGCGCTTTACGCCTACACGCATGTCGCCGACCAATGCGACTTCGACCTCAGCCGCTTTCCGGCGATTGGGGCCTGGCTTGCGCGAGTCGCCGAGGAGCCGGGCTATATCCCCATGACCTGGCAACCGGAGCTTGCGCCCGCGCAATAGCCCGTAAATTGCCGGGTTGCCCTATCCACTGCCTTGAAAACGCCGCGCTTCGTTACCGGCTCTGCCCCAATGGGGCCGAACCGATGCCGGGTTCCGGCGTTATCAAGACACCATTATCCAAGCGAATCATTTCAGGTCGATCATGCGCGAGCACATTCATTCTGCAGGCTTCACGCCCCCGGCCGGCCGCGTTCTTGGTAGCGAGCGCCGGACTGCCATCTTCGCCGAGCTTGTGGCCACGATTGGCCTCGCTCTGTGCGTTCTGGTGGCCGCGACCGTCGTCTCGATTGGCGTGGCGCGCGCAGATGTCGCTACCAATGTCATCGACAACGAAGGCGGGCTGTTCGCCATAGCGCTCCTGCTCGGCCTTCTGTTCATCGGAATGGGCGGTCTGACCGCCCTTTCACTGCCGCACCCCAGGCACAAGAAGACCCATAGCTAAAATCGTGTATTCCGGAACTCCGGCCGATGACGCACAGTTGAGGCGGAATCGAAGGAGGACGGGATGCGGTTGATTCTGGCATTGGGTGTTGTTCTGGCCGCGAACAGCACCGTGCAGGCGGCTGATCCGACGTTCCCGAGTTCAGCGGGCAACCTCACGGTCCATACCGTCGCGCAAGGCCTGTCGCACCCCTGGTCGCTTGCTTTCCTTCCCGATGGCCGCATGCTGGTGACCGAGCGTCCCGGCCGTATCCGCATCGTTGCGTCGAACGGTCAGCTCTCACCGCCGCTCGCAAACGTGCCGAAGGTGTTCGCGGTCAGCCAGGGCGGGCTGTTGGACGTCATCCTCGACCGCAATTTCGCACAGAACCGCACCGTCTATTTTTCCTACGCCGAGCCGTTCGACGGCGGAGGGCGCACCGCGCTGGCGCGCGCTCGGCTCGAGGCCGGCGAGGTCCCGCGGCTCGCCGACGTGAAGGTCATCTACCGCCAGCACGGCCCGGCTTCGCGGGGAAACCACTTCGGAGGCCGCATTGTGCAGGCCGCGGATGGCACGCTATTCCTCACCAATGGCGAGCATTTCTCCGACCGCGACATGGCGCAGACGTTTGACAACGACCTCGGCAAGATCGTCCGGATTACGAGCGACGGCGTCGCGCCGCCTGACAACCCGTTCGTCAATAAGCCGGGTGCGCGGCCCGAAATCTGGTCCTATGGCCACCGCAATCCGCAAGGCCTCGCCGTCAATCCGGCTGACGGCAGGCTGTGGGAACAGGAACACGGCGCCAAGGGCGGCGACGAGATCAACCTTATCGTGCCCGGACACAATTACGGCTGGCCGCTCGTCAGTCACGGTGTCAATTACGACGGTTCCCCGGTCGGCACCGGCAAAGCCACGATGGCCGGCGTCGACGATCCGCTTTGGCACTGGACGCCGTCGATCGCGCCGTCCGGAATGGCTTTTTACACGGGCGATCTTTTTCCTGCCTGGAAGGGCAATCTGTTCAACGGCGCGCTGAAGTTTCAGTTGCTGTCGCGGCTTGAGATCAAGGACGGCAAGGTTGTCAAAGAGGAGCGCCTGCTGCAGGGATTAAATGAACGCATCCGCGACGTGCGGGAGGGACCGGACGGTGCGCTCTACCTGCTGACCGACAATTCGTCGGGGCG